>NZ_JAQDKY010000011.1:0-108236 GCF_027662325.1 Blautia faecis
TCTTAAGTTTATGATGTTGAGCTCTGCTGGTGGTTTGTGTTTGCCCTTCCAGGGCACATTGCATTTCCACCTGAAGGCGGTCTAACAAACCATTCCTTTAGTTACTGGTGGCCGCTTAAAAGCGGCTCTTTTTTACTTTTCCGAGTCCCCTTCTAAGCGATCTCTTTCATATTGTTCTTGTATATATTGTTTTATTGTTTCTTCATTAACGTTACCTACCGTTTCACAACAGTATCCTCTTGCCCAAAAGTGACGATTATTTCTGTCTCTATATTCTGGATGTCTGTCGAATATCATTAATGCACTCTTTCCTTTGATTCGACCTATTGTTTTTGACACATTTAACTTCGGCGGAATCGATACATACATATGTACATGTTCTGGAAGGGTTGCTGCTTTTAATATTGTTACTCCTTCTATTTTACATACTTTTCCTAATATCTCTCCTACATCTTTTCGTAACTTTCCAAACATCACTTTTCTTCTGTATTTTGGAATAAATAGTCGGGTAAGGGCCAGGCATTACTGCCTGTCCCTCCCCTAAGAACGGAACGTGCAGCTTTCACTGCATTCCGCTCACGCATCTATAACGCGTAGTATCCGCTACGTGCGGCAGTACTTTTCTGGTATGCTGTGTTTCTCTTCATTCTATGTTCTTCCTTTCTCTTTGCAAAATAGTCTCTGTCAAGATATGGGTTTTTGTTCAAATCCAGCGATTTCATTCGTACTATTGGCATATCCGTCATTTGGTAAAGAATTACTTTATCAGTCCTAAACGACCATTGTCTTCCATTTCTCGGATGCCAGTACCTATTTTTAACCCACCTGTTGTGCTTCCTGGGGTGCCTCCTCTTTGCCCACTTCCACAACATTTCCCAAAGCCTATGGTCAATGAGTGTAAATGTGCTCTTTGCACAGACACAGTGATGGTATTCTGCCCAGCCTTTTATTATTTGATTGAGTTTCACTATTAAGAGTTCCTGTTTTGCTTCGTGGTAGTATTTTACCGTCTTGCTGAGTTTATCCGTGATTTTCTTTTTGGATTTAATCGACGGCCGGATTAAAAGTTTGCCCTTGAATTTTCTAAAGTTCCATCCCAGAAAATCAAATCCCTCCTCTATGTGAGTGATTACAGTTTTTTCTTCTGATAGCTTTAATCCTCGTTCTTTCATAAACTCCATGAGTATCTGTTGAATTTCAATAAGTATTTCCCTGCAATTTGATGTCACAATGAAATCATCAGCGTAACGGCATAGATGCACTTTGTGCTTGTTATAGTTCGGGTTATAATGTCCTGTGCTACTCGTACTGTGTCTTTTAAGCAGGATAGTCTCCAGACCATCCAGTGTTAAGTTTGCATACGTTGGACTTATCAGCCCTCCCTGTGGACTCCCCTCTGTTGTTGGAAACCATCTCTTGTTGTTCACATATCCACTTTTCAAGAATTGTTTCATTATCCTTTTATCAGCAGGAATATTTCTCATCATCCATTCATGGCTGATGTTGTCAAAACATCCCTTAATGTCACCTTCCAAAATCCATTCCGGTGAGGTTCGTCTTGATAAAAGCTTGAACATATATTCCATGGCATCTTGCGCACACCTGTTTTGTCGGAAGCCAAAAGAGACCCTGTCTGCGGTTGTTTCCGCTATTGGAGCCAGTGCCAGCAGTTGCAATCCCTGCATGGCTCTGTCACTCATAGTTGGTATCCCGAGCGGACGTTTCTCCTTTTTTCCGTATTTCTCAATGTAGGCTCTTTTTAGTGGTTTTGCTTTATACGAACATGTCTCGAGATTGCAGAGTGCCTGGATTTTATCTTCATCCGTTGTCCAGATGACACCATCAATTCCCGGTGTTTTTTTCCCTTTGTTCGTTGTTACTCTCCTGATTGCAAGAGCTTTGGCATAGAATGAATTGGTAACCAGTTTTTGAAGCCTCTTTACGAGTCTCCATTTATTTTCCTGTACTGCTTTCACAATTCGTACTTGTAGTCTATTAACATACAGTTCCGCCTGTTTCCAATTAATTTCTTTCCATTTTGGCTTATTGTATGTCTGCATTGTCCTCGCAGATTGCGTCATTGAACCTTGTGCATTCATAAATTCCCAGTCCTTCATGTGATTAGACACGCACCAGACGTCTGCTCCTTTTCAGGTGGGACAAAGTTTGAATCCCTATCTGTTGCATTACACAACAGCATTCGCTTCTTCTGGCATCCTTTCCTCCTGCGCATTGTATCTCTCTTACGATTGACCTACCTGTAAAGGAGCACATGAGGGTTTCCCAGTTTCGTTGTCTGAATTGTTACAATGCATTTAGGCTCCATCTTTAGACCGGAGGTGCTATGTCCATTCTACTCAGCGTATATCGAAACCGCCAAGTCCGTGCCCTCTAACCGTTTTGGTAATGGTGTATCAGCCACTTTCACCATTTCACGTATCACGACCCTTACGATGGTTCACGTATGTTAGCCATGTGCATCAATTCCTAGCAGTTGGGCGGATGTGGCTTCCACTTACCTGCGTTGTCCCACTGCTTCACACCTTTCATCACTTACTAGGCATTTCGTGGTAGGAATATCACGAATGGAGGTGATAGCGCATTTGCGCACTTCAAACAACGACCGCAGGTCGCACCAATATGGTACGTGCAATTATATCTACTATGTGCTAAACTTTGATTATCCATGGATACCTCCGTTGTCTTTTATGTGGTTTGCTAGACCCACATTCATTGTACAACGGAGGTTTTTAATTTGATACTACATTTATCGCCCCTTGCGTCCACGAGTCTCCCCAGCTCTGCTGGGGGTTTGAGATTGTTTCAATCAAGAATTTCATTTGAAACGGATTTACTCTGCATCTGGAGCATAAACTGAATATACTGGCGGAAAGAAAGTTTGCGGTTCCTGGTAAAATCACTTTCCGGATTACGGCAGAACATGGAGTGAATTTCATCGAGTTCTGTGATGCAGTTGTCGAGTGTGGATTTTAAATTAGATAAGAAAAAATCAGCCATAACGAGCCTCCTTGAAATATGTTTATAATCAAGGCTCGCGCAACATATATTGGCTTACTTGTCAACTGTTTTTTGTAATATTTTTAAAGTTTTTAGGCATAAAAACAGTGGCTTTCTATGATAGAAAACCACTGAAATGATGCTTAAGTGAAAGGCATTGGTTTTCTATGTGTTTTCTAACTATTTCAAAGCAGAGTGTGTTTAAAAAATCATTTTCTCAATCGGCACGCCCCGCTTTGTAGGAAATTTTGCCCCAAAAAAGAGGCTCACCTTTTTTACAGATGAACCTCTCTCATTCTATTATTTAATTTATTCACATTTCCGCGGCTGAATCAGTCCTGCTTATCCTGCCTTAGAGCGTGTCTAAAAAGCATTCCGGCAATCTATGTGCCTCACCAGAGCGTATCCGCCCGGATGTTTAATTCCAGCCTTCGCCGTACTGGAGGCCTGCGCCGCCTTCGTTATTCTCCCAGTCTTCCAGAAGATTATCATCCTGGCTGCTTCCCTGACCATCACCGTTGTCCTTGGAATCTGTACTCTGTGTATTTGTATTCTCGCCAAGAGTTACAGTTACTGTCTCTTCTTTATAACCTTTTCCATCCGGAACTTCAATGGTAAGCTCTACATCCTCGCCAGGCTCGTAGTAGGAAAGGAAATCAACCAGCTGTTCCTTGGTTGTAACTGTCTTACCGGCAAATTTAGTGATGATGGATTTTGCTTCGATACCAGCCTTATCAGCTGCACCGCCTTCTGTTACGTCTCTTACAAGAACGCCTTCCGGAACACTGTATGCTTCACTTACTTCACTGTCAACACTCTGAACTGTAATTCCCAGAACACCATGGTTATCAACTTTATCTCTGGTCTCCTCATTCATCAGGCTCTCCAGAGTATCTGTTACATCAGAAATTGCGATTGCATAACCGATACCCTCAACCTCTGTGGAAGCAAGCTTTGCAGAGTTGATACCAACAACCTCACCGTTCATGTTCAGAAGAGCTCCACCGCTGTTGCCTGGGTTGATTGCTGCATCTGTCTGGATCAGGTTTGTAGCAGAATTGCTGTCGCTGTCATAATCACCAACTGTATCATCAGAATTCAGCTGACGGTTCTTGGCACTTACAATACCGGTTGTTACGGACTGTCCATAACCAAGTGCGTTACCAATTGCAACAACCTGTGCGCCAACCTTCAGGTCATCGGAATTACCGATGGTTGCAACTGTAATTGCATCCATTGTGTCGCTGTCAATATCATCCAGGGAAACTGCTACAACTGCAAGGTCTTTCTCGCTGTCGTAACCTTTTACCTTAGCTTCACATGCAGTACTGTCACAGAAGCCAACAGATAAAGTCTCTGCACCTTCAACTACATGGTAGTTGGTTGCAATCAGAAGCTCTGAATCATTCTTGCCGATGATAATACCGGAACCGCTTCCCTGTACCTCTCTCTGCTCTGGAGCATAAGCACCATACTGACCAAACATTCCATAATAGCTCTGAACCTCTTCTACAGATTTGGTTGTAATGGAAACGATGCTTGGCATTGTCTCTTCAACGATATCGGATACATCAAGGCTTCCCTTTGCTGTACTCTCATCTTTACTGTCATCCTTGGAATCATCGGATTTCTTCTCTGATTTCAGAAGTTCAACCTTGTCTTCACTTGCCGCCTGTACGCTCTGCTCATAGCCTGTCAGATAGTTAACTCCTGTATATGTTCCTGCTGCAAGACCACCTGCCAGTACTGCACAAAGACTAATGCTTGCTGCCTTTTTAAGTTTTCTCTTTAATTCTTCATTTCTATTCTTCATGATAAAAGCCTCCTTTAGAAACTCCTTTATGTTCTTTTCATTTGATAGTTCACAGTATAGAGACAATTTGTGTTCTCTTTGTGGGAAAAATGTGTTTAAATTGTTAAATTCCGCCTTTTATCTTAGCACGTATAAAGATTCTTTACAATGCTTACTTCCTGACAAAATCCCCCGGTCAGGAGCGCAAAGCCACCAGACCGGGGGATTTCTTTATCTGTCACTATATCCGGCAAAAATAACCGCCATTTTTTATTTGTTCGGCATGATCCAGAATTTCATGGTCGGGTAGCTGAGAACTACCTGAACCAGAATGTTCACCACATTTGCAAGTGTAGGTGCAAGTGCTTCGGAAATACCGATGTTAACGAAAAAGCTCTGGCTGTAAGCCGGAAGTGCTGCAGATACAAGCACCAGCACAACTGCAAGTACAATGTATTTCGGTACAGCCTTCTCAAACGCTGCATTGGATTTGAAAACCAGATTCTTCTGTACAAAGAAGTTTACGGTCTGGGCTGCTGCAGTTGCAACCAAAAAGCTTAAAAATCCACATAAACCAAGATTGGACTCGATATTATCTGCGTAATTGAACACCAGAAACTTAAATGGTGTATTTGCAAAGCTTTTGAAAATAAAGCCGGTGCACAGCCACATGATAATGAAGTTTGTAATAGTTGCGCAGTTGGATAATACGTTAAATTTAATAAATTCCCAGATATTTGGGTGATCTTCGATTAACTGTTTGATTTTTCCCATAATGATACTCCTCCTATTTCTGCTCTTCCAGATCTTTCTCGTACTGCTTGTTCAGCTTCTGGTTTCTGAAAAATCCGCGGATTACTTTTCCAAGTCCGCTGAAATGGCCGTTTACAACCTTCAGAAGTCCCTCTACCATTTCCATGGAAACCATGCCGCCGGTCATCTTGGCGATTGCACGGAATGGCATGTTGTACTGGAACAAGGTGTTCAGATCCGGAATTCCCGCTGCCTCGCTCTTTTTCAGCTTTTCACCCAGCTTCTTACAGATGAAGCGGGCAATTCCGCTCTTCGCGTAATACATCTGGCAAAGGGCATCATTCATGCCAAGCTCGCCGCTCCAGCTTCCGTCCGGGATGGAATGTCCCAGGATCGTCTCGTACTCCTCATTTCCGACCTGCTGGATTTTCCCCCCCACGTAAGAAGAAACGCGGTTGGTATAGTAGGGCATTACCTCAGTGGTTCCGATAATGGCAAGAGAATCCTGAAGACGGATATCCGCACAGCTTGCACCGATCATAATGCTGTAAACGCCGCCTTCTACTTCCCATTTATTTGTCTTCATATTCCAGTAACGGAATGTCTTGTCGTCGAACTTAATGGTAACGGTTTTCTCCTCGCCTGCCTTTAAGAACACCTTGGAAAAACCTTTCAGTTCCTTGACTGGGCGGAAAACTTTTGCTCCCGGAAGTCCTACATAAAGCTGGGCAATCTCTGCACCATCATACTTTCCGGTGTTGCGAAGGGTAAACGTCGCCCCATCCGGCTTCACCTGAAGATTGTCATATTCAAATGTAGTGTAGGAAAGACCATATCCAAATGGATAGTTTACCGGCACACCTGCGGTGTCGAAGTAGCGGTATCCTACGTAAATTCCCTCTCTGTACTCAGAGTTCCGCTCCTGTGACGGATAGTAATTGTAAGAAGGAGTATCCTCATATTTCTTAATGTAAGTTTCAGCAAGCTTTCCGGATGGGTTGACTTTACCGGAAAGAATATCAAGCACTGCACCTGCACCTGCCTGACCCATGAGAGCGGTGTGAAGCAGGGCTTTGAAATGATGGTGCCATGGCATTTCAATAACAGAACCTGCACTGATGATACCAATCATGTTTGCGTTGGCTTTTGCCAGCTCCTGGATCAGGTTGATCTGGTTCTGCGGAATGCGGAGATGCTTGCGGTCAAGACCTTCTGTCTCGCTTTTCTCGTTCAATCCGAAGAAAAACAGAACCACATCAGAACGGCGGGCAAGATCTACGGCCTCTTTTTTCATAGCTTCGTCTTCCTTGCCATCGCGCTGATAACCGCGTACAATTCCAGTCACAGAGATTCCGCTGGTCTCCAGCATGTCCTTGATGGAATCTACTTTTGTGGAGTTTACCATGGAAGAACCTGCGCCCTGGTATCTTGGATCAAAAGCAAAGTCACCGATTACGGCTGCCTGAACCTTCGCTCCAACCGGAAGGATTCCGTCCTCATTTTTCAGAAGTACTGCGCTGTTCTCGCAGGCAAGACGTGCCAGCTTGTGGTGCTCCTCATGAAGGGCTTTCTTGTCTGCCACTTTTTTATAATGCTTTGCATTCTCGGTGGTGGTAAGTACCAGATCAAGAAGCTCGTCTACGCGCTCGTCAATGTCCTTCTCGCTGATCTTGCCGCTTTCTACGCTGGCAAGAAGCTCTCTTGCTGCATCAAGTCCCGGAGTCGGCATTTCCAGGGTAGAACCGTTCTTTACACCGAGAGAATGGTCGTTAGAAGCACCCCAGTCAGTGATAACAGAGCCTTCGAAGCCCCACTCGTCACGGAGAATGTCTTTCAGCAGATGCTCGTTTTCGTTGGCGTAAACACCGTTTACCTCGTTGTAGCTGCTCATAACCGTTTTCGCGCCACCCTCTTTGATGGCAATCTCAAAACCGGTGAGGTAAATCTCACGGAGAGTTCTCTCATCTACCACTGCGTTCATTGCCATACGGCGAAGCTCCTGGCTGTTTACAGCGAAATGCTTTGCGCAGGCTGCTGCTCCTGTGCTCTGCACACCGCGGATAAAAGCAGCTGCCATTTTTCCGGAAAGATAAGGATCCTCGGAAAAATACTCGAAGTTACGTCCACAGAGAGGATTTCTCTTAATGTTCAGTCCAGGTCCAAGAAGAACGTTTACGTCTTCTTCCATGGATTCTTCACCAAGGGCAACGCCTACCCTCTGCTCCAGCTCTTCATCCCAGCTGTTTGCCATAGCTGCCGCTGTAGGAAAACAGGTTGCCGGTACTGCTGGATTGATTCCCAGATGATCTCCTGCTCCAGCCTGTTTACGCACACCATTCGGTCCGTCTGAACAGAAAATCGCCGGGATATCCAGACGCGGGAAATCTCTTGTCTGCCACTCGCTTTTTCCGCTGAGGAATGCGGCTTTTTCCTTCAGGGTCATGTTATCTATGATATTCTGATATTTCATGCTTGTGATCGCTCCCTTCTATATTGCCATAAATATAACATAACCCCGTCTGTAAAAGACGGGGTTATCACAAACTGTCAATATATTGCACAAGATGCATTAAAAAACCATTTATTTTTATCCCAGCACTTTCTGCAGCGTTTTCTCCAGCACCTGCAGATTCACAGGCTTGGAAAGATGTCCGTTCATACCGCTTGCCAGGGAACGTTTCACATCCTCGTCGAAAGCGTTGGCGCTCATTGCGTAAATCGGAATCTTTTTGCAATCCTCACGATCCAGATTCCGGATGGTCCGGGTTGCTTCCAGTCCGTCCATTTCCGGCATCATAATATCCATAAAGATCATATCGTAATATCCGGGAACGGATTCTTCCATGCGCCGCACAGCTTCTTTTCCGTTAACTGCCTGCTCGGTTTTAATTCCGTAATTTTCAAGAATCGTACAGATAATTTCCATATTCAGCTCATTATCCTCAACCACCAGGATTCTTTTTCCCGGGAAGCTGATCTCCTCCGGCTGGCTGGTGACCGTAGTCTTCTCTCCGCTTACCGGCTGAAGCTTCACGTTAAAGCTGAAGCTGCTTCCCTTACCAGGCTCACTTTCCAACTTAATATCGGAATCCATCATCCGCACAATTCTTCTGCTGATGGCAAGACCAAGACCAGTGCCCTGTTTTCTTGCATTTTCAGAATTATCCGCCTGCTCAAACTGCCGGAAAATAAGCTGCTGTTTCTCAGGTGCAATTCCAATTCCATCATCCCTGACTTGAAAATACAGATTGGAAAAGCCTTTCTCTTCTTCTGTCTCGCGAACGGTCAGCCACACATGTCCATCTGGTCTGGAATACTTCAGCGCATTTCCCAGAAGATTTACCAGAACCTGGTTCAGCCGCAGGGAATCTGCCATAAACCAATGGTTTTTCAGCTGGATATCTGCTATATACTGAATGTTATTTTCGTTCAGCTTCGCTTCCAGCAAAGGACGAAGTCCCTGTATCATCTCCATGAGATTGCATTTTTCTTCGATCAGCCTCATCTTTCCGCTCTCAATCTTGGACATATCCAGAATATCGTTGATAAGTCCAAGCAGATATTCCGAGGAGTACTCGATTTTTCTCAGACAGTCGATTCGCCGCTCCTCAGTCTGTCCATCTTTCAATGCGATCTCCGTCATACCTATAATACCGTTCATAGGAGTACGGATCTCATGAGACATACGGGCCAGGAAATCCGATTTCGCCTTGGCAGAAAGATCGTGACGCTCCAGATTCAACCGGTTTTGAATAATTGCGCTGATTTCTTCCAGACACTTACACTCTTCTTTTTTCTCCAGAACATCCTGGTCAATGTCCCGGAATACAATACTTCCGGAATACTGTCCGTTATCTGTCATATGGAATACAATATCGTTTCTGCCTGAAGCAAAAGGCTGAATCAGCGGCTCTTTCCATATGCTTTCCCCGGAAGTCAGAAGCTGCTGCATTTCCTGTGTCTCCACAAAGTGCTGGTATTGCTTCTCAGAACAGTGGACCATACCGTCCCAGCCATCCTTTTTCTCCCAGGTTTTCCAGCAGTACAGCAGGTTATTTACCATATATTCCCCGTTGAAATGGGTGATCACAATGTCTGTCAGATGGTATTTCTCCTGCAGCTTCAACGCCAGAATATCCAGAACCACAGAAGTATCACCATCTCTGTCAAACAGGTTCAGAGCTATAGAGGAAAGTGTCATTTCCTTCAGACGTTCCAGAGAAGCCACCTCCGCAAATGCCACATCAACCGCACAGGCTTTTTCCACCGTTGAAAGCTCCTCATAGAACATGATTTCCTGCTTTCCATGACGTGCAGCTGTAAGAGCAGTCTTCGTCTGTTCAAGTGCCTCAGACAGCGAATTTCTGCTGCCTGTAACTGCGATTCCACATTTCAGGGAAAGGGACAGATGCTTCTCATCTGTAAGCGCCCCAAACTCCTTTTCCAGTCCCTGCACACTTCTCACGATCGGTCCGGTCGTACATACCGGCAGCCATACCAGCATCTGGTCTGCACCAGCCCTGATATAAATACCACCGTTTAAACCGTCCTCCTGGAAGCGCTTCGCCAGCAGACCGGCAAACTGCTCCAGAATAATATCTCCGAAGATCAGGCCATAGCGCTCATCGATTTTGGAAAACTGCTGGATTTCCAGAAGTACCAGTACCCCTTCCGGGTCATCCCGACACAGTGTTTCCACAACTTCCAGTCCGCTTCCAAGGCGGTAAAAAGAGGTAATGGAGTCATAAATCTGCTTTCTTTTCTGCGCCTGCTCCAGAAGCTTGTGCTGATGCACATTGTGAATACAGCCAACGACCCTGCTGCGCTCTTTATTCTCATCAAAAGTAATGCTTCCGGATAGATTTACCCACTGAAATTCTCCATTGGCATGCTGCAGACGAAAGTCAACATCCAGAACGCCGTCTGAGCTTTTTACTGCGTTCACCAGCTTTGCCTTATCTGCCGGATGGATACTGTCATTATCAAGAAATTCCGGATGCTTTCCGCAGTCCCATACACCGTCATTGCCTTTACTGTTAACTATTTCCAGCAGTTTTTCCTTACATTTGTAGGTAAAAAAGGCATCCTGGGAACTTTCTACCGCAATCCGATAGCGCTCCTTTTCCTCCAGAAGCTGATTCTCTGTCTGCATCTGGGTATCCGTCAGATTCTCTATCACTTTATGGAGCTCATCAAGCTCCTGAATACCTGACTCCTGAAAACCGTGAATTCCCTTCACTCCGCCTCGTACACTCTCCACCAGATGGTAAACCGGTTCCGTCGCATACTGGACAAGAAAATAAACCAGAATAACCGCCATCAGGGCACTTCCCAGAATCGCTCCCAGAATTCTCTCATAAACATCGGAAATCAATCCATACACAGAATCCTCTGTAACAAAACCGCACAATGCCCACTGCGTATCTTCATACGGCACATTTCTGCTGTACAGCTCCAGATTGCTCACAAGTCCGTAAATCTGCTGTTTCCCAATGGCAGCCCCCTGTACCAGCCGCAAATTCTCCTGCACCGGCTCCTCCAGAACAAAGTCACTTCCGTCCCGGGAAACTGCATCATACAGCGCACCCTCACCGGCAATTCCCTCATAATTTCCATTTCCATGGTCTACCACAAGGGCAAATCCTGCATTCAGATCGGAATCCAGATCTTTTACCTGAAAAAATTTGGTCAGATCATTCACTCCCACTTCAATTCCAAGCACACCGTAAACGGTTTTATCATAAACAAGAGGTGCCGAATATGTGATCATCTTATGGTTATCCTTATAGAAATCTTCCAGAATAAACGGCTTCGACCAATAGCCCAGATTTTTCATACTGGTGCGGGAATCAACGTAATTTTCTGCTGTTATATATGGCTGGTAAAAAAAGTCATCGGCATCTCTTTTCCCATTGCCCTGGAAGTGGAAATCTGTATGCCAGGAAGTATCCAGTGAAATGGACATATTCTGCGACAGTACCTTACTTCCACGCTCCATCAGCAGGTCCGTGCGGGAAGCCGTTTTGGTCTGGGGATCTGAGTCTCTCACCCAGAAGCCTTTGTATTCCCCTTCCGAATCTGTATCACCGTCATTTCCCAGAACCAGAAAAATTCCAGAAGTGGAATTGTACTGCAAAACCTCCACCATATCATAAAAAACCGTTTCCAGATATTCCTCCTGAACTTTCCCTGAGCCCATGAAGCCCTGCATATCCATCTGATGATTGCTCAATACCTTTGTCAGCGCAGAGGACAGACTGTCACTTTCCTTGTACACGCTGCTCCACTGCTCGATCATATCGTTCTCCAGAACCACCTTACGGTTCTCCACCGTATGACTGTCCAGACCGATAACCGCATTCTCCATGTTTGAGCGGATTCCGCTGAAAATCAATGTCAGGAATGGGACTGCACCCTGTACAAACACAATGATCAGTATAGGAATCAAAAATATGTTCCAAAGAGATTTCTTTTTCTTCACAGTCCTCCGCACCTCCTTATGTCCAGAATCTGTCTAAAAAAACACTTTGAATGTTTTTTCAAATACACTCCAGGCTATGGCAGAATTCTGTATACCAGCTCTGGAAATTCTCATCTGTCAGATACTGTGCAAGAGCCTCTTCCCGGCTTTCTCCGTCTGCGATTGCAGCGTCCATGGCATCTTTATCAGCCTTTGCCTTGTCAGCCAGAGAATAATCCAGGATCTTACGGGCACTGTAGCTATTGTCAAAGGCTCCAATTGTATAGAAACTTGTTTTATCAAAGTCTTCCATTTCCGTTGTAAAACAATCGTAAACCTTCTGGTTGACTTCTATATTATTCTCTTTAATAACGGAATCCAGTGCGTCTACGCTGTTGGCTTCTTTCAGAACCGGCATATAGGAGGATTCGCATACAAAGCGCAGGTTCTGGTTCTTCTGTGTGAACCATTTCAGGAATACACTTGCAGCATACTCATGTTCCTCATCAGACTTGGTCACTGCCATTCCGGCACCTTGCTGAACTTTTATGTTCTCGCCGCCCTCCATAACCGGAGAATCACATACGATGTAATCAATCGGATAGCTTTTATTCCCTATTTCCACGGTATCCGGGACGTATACGGCAGAAGATGTGGAGCCCGTGTATGCAAGAATATCTCCTGTCTTCACATCATCGGAACGGAATTTTCCAAGAGATGCGAAATAGCCCTTCATATATGGTACATAGTAATTATCCCAAAGGCGGCGGATCAGATCTTCGTCTGTGTTTAAGGTCATTTTTCCATCTTTCACCTGGAAAATTTCCTTTCCCATCTGCTTCATGCCAATGATAAAATAGTTGGACATGGAGTCTCTGCCGTAGAATGCTTTTCCATCGTCCGGCACATCCGGGGTCTGCTCATCCGTCCACTCATAGTAGCGCTGTGCAACCTCTGCAATACCTTCTGTAGTGGCAAGTTCCTCCACTGTAGTTCCAGTGGCTTCTGCAAAAGGCTCCCAGTCAGTCTTATTGATCATGGTGATCTCTGTGGATTTGGCAACTGGGAAAAGATATAAAGCGCCATCCTGGTTAAAATAGCCCTCCTGGATGTAGGAATCTACATACCTGGACAGCTCATCTTCTGTAAAATACACGGAAAGGTCTGCCAGCTTATCCTGCTGCTGTACTGCGTAAGCAGTATCAGAATAGGAAGAAAAAATATCCGGCAGTTCTTCTGCTCCTACTTCTCCGTCCAAAGAGCTGTTGACTGCTTCCTCAAGGTCGGATACGGAACCCTGACTGTAGCTCTCCACGTAGATACCCTCCTCTTTTCCAACGGAGGCATTAAATTCCTTTACAAGGGTGTCAAACATTGCCTGTTGGGCACCGTTGTAATAATGCCAGATCGTCAGGGACACCGGGTGATCCGAATCCAGCTTTACAGATTTACCGCTTCCGTCCTTGCTGCTTCCACAGCCAGCTAAAGATGCGGTCATTATTGCGATTAACATCATTGCCACACATTTTTTCTTCATACTCTTTTACTCCCTCACGGCACCTGATACCGCAGCTTAACTCAATATATACTTCTGTCTGCAACACTGTCCAAAGACCTGCTGCCATGGCAGACCAGAGCGTGTTTGAAATCCCAAATCTTCAAAACAAAAAGCCCCTGCAACAGGTAAAATGCATCGCTGACTTCTACGGGATACAATATCCTTTCCGGCGTTTTTACATGTCACATGGGTAAATTTATAACACATAGGCTTATTATAGGAAATGTGAGAAAAAGAATCAATAAATATTCATGAAAAAGGACAGAAAATATTTCATTCCTGTCCTTTCAAAATATACGTTATTTCACAGTCACCTTACACTTAACTGTTTTCTTCCCTGCTTTCACCGTAATTACGACTGTTCCTTTTTTCTTTGCAGTAATTCTGCCCTTGGAATCTACCTTTACCACCTTGGAGGAGCTGGATTTGTAGGTGATTTTTTCTTTGCTTGTTACTGGTTTTAAAACCGGTTTCAGGGAATATTTCTGATTTTTCTTTAATTTCAGTGTTTTCGGCACACCTTTGATCTTTGTGGTTTTTACAGCGGTTTTCTGGACTTTTACGGTAACAGACTTTTCATATCCGCTGTTCAGGTATATGTGAATACGGGTTTTGCCTGTAGTTTTACCGGCGGTAATGTTACAGGTTCCATCTGAACTAACAGATACATCTGCAATACTCCAGTTATCCGTACTCCAGGTGGAAATGAAATCTCCCTTTGCAAGCCCGGTTACTTTCAGACACTTCGTCTTCTGTCCGGTCTTCAGCACAATACTGGACTGATTCAATTTCATTGTTGGCTGCAGTCTGTCCCGGGTAATTTTTGTTTCCTGCTCACCGCATGCACTGCAGGTACGTGTCTGGACTTCTTCCTCATCCACAGTTGCTTCCTGTGTTACTGCCCATGCAGAAAATTTATGTCCGGTTGCTTTTATTGTAGTTCTCTTTTCCGTATCGCAATATCTGCAGGTGTATTCATCGACTCCGTCATCTGTACAGGTTGCATCTTCATGCCATGACCTTACCCAGCTATGTCCGGTTGCTGGAATTGTCTCTTTCTTTTTGTCACCACATCTTCTGCAGGTATAAGTTTTTTCTCCGTCACTTTCACAGGAAGCATCTTCTGTTGTTTCCCCACGGTTCCAGTCATGACCAAGTGCCGGTGTTTCTTTCGTATAGTAATCACCGCAAAATTCACAGATTTCTTCTTCAGATCCTGAATAGGTACAGCCACTCATTTTTATCACATGTGACTTATAGGAATGAGTATGGTTCGGATTGTAGCTGTAATATACGGTTGTATTTGAATCACAAATGTATCTGGGCTGCCACGTGCTGCTATTTGCATAGCAGCGGATACTTCTCAGCTTGGCACAGTTTTTAAACGCATCATTTCCTATAGATGTCAAACTTGCCGGGATTTCTATGGTTTCTAACGCATTACATCTGCCAAAAGTCTGATCTCCAATTCTGGTCAGACCCTCTGAAAGCTTTACACTTGTCAAGCTGGTACAGCCCTGGAATACACCGCTTCCGATGCTCGTTACGCTTGCAGGAATAGTTATGCTTGTCAAACTGCTGCAGTTCCAGAATGCCTGAACTTCTATTGAGGTTACCGTTCCCGGAATGGTTACACTTGTCAGACTGGTACAATTGCCAAATGTCATACCATCTATGGTTGTTACGCCTTCTGGAATTGTCACACTTGTCAGATTGGTGCAGCCGGTAAATGCACCGGAACCAATGCCGGTCACTCCTTCAGAGATAACCACGCTTGTTATTTTAGTGTTGCCAGCAAATGCATCATCTGCGATGCTTCCAGTTCCGGAAATTACCAGTTTCCCATCATCTGACAAGGTGTAGGTAATTCCTGTGTCTTCTCCATCTGAAAAAACCAGGGCTTCGTCTGCTGTTGCCGCTTCCTCATTCTGCCATTCTGCAGCTGCTTCCATGCCAGACGCATCTGAGAATGAATCCTCGGATGACTGATCCTCCACCTGATCCATCTCCGGAGTCTGAACCTGTTCCTGAACCTCATCCTGATTGTCCAGACCCTCATTCTCCACTTCGTCAAAAACTGCTTCCGCTACTTCCTCAGAAGAAAAATCAGCTCCACTTACTGCCAGTGCTGCTCCGTCTGCACTTGTGATTGCCAGCAGCAATGCTGCAGCCAGTGCCAGTCGTCTGTTTCTCATACGCTTTACCTCGCTATTCTTTTTTTCGTCCTTTCAAACACACTCCAGAGGCAAAGATTTTTCCATTGATATCTGCTGTATAACACTAAACGCTTCCCCAAAATGGATAACCTGCTATTCTGCAAATGAGCCCGCAGCATACTCCCTCCCCAAATTTGTCAGACGATTGATTTAATGATAAAGCAAAACAGCATTTAAAACAATTAACTAACAGCATAGTATAGACGATAATTCATAAGTCGAAAACTATTTCTTCAATGTCTCATTCATACTTCCCATTCGGTATCCCTGAAGATCCATGGTCACGTATGTGAAGCCGTATTCTTTGAATGCTTTCACGATCTGGTTGCGGTTCTCCAGGACTTTCTGGAGTTCATCTGGCAATACTTCAATTCGTGCCAATGTACCATGAATACGCACACGAAGCTGATGAAATCCCAGATCCAGAAGAAGCTGTTCTGCCTTGTCTACCATACCAAGTTTCTCCTTCGTGATAGTCTCACCGTATACAAAACGGGAAGAAAGACAGGCGAAGGATTGTTTCTCCCAGGTGGGAAGGCCAAGATCTTTGGACAGGGCACGGATGTCCGCTTTATACAATTCGCTGTGGCGCAGCGGGCTCTTCACCCCCAGCTCTGCAACAGCCTGTAAACCAGGTCTGTAATCACCATTGTCGTCCATGTTGGAACCCTCTGCCACTGCATTCAATCCCTCTTTTGTGGCAATGTCCCAGATTTTCTCAAATAATTCTTTCTTGCAGATATAGCAACGGTTAGTCGGGTTCTGGCAGAAGCCCTCAATTTCCAGTTCTTCAGACTCTACTGTAATGTGGCGGATTCCTTCCTTCTCACAGAAGGTCTTCGCCTCTTCCAGTTCTCTCTTCGGGAAAGAACAGGACATGGCAGTAATCGCGATACATTTATCCCCCAGCACATCGTGTGCTGTTTTCAAAAGAAACGTGGAGTCCACCCCACTTGAAAAAGCCACAGCCACACTTCCCAGACTGCGTAAGTATTCTTTTAAAGCTTCGTATTTATTCTGCTGCTCTTTGGTTGCAGTGATTTCGCTCATATGATTATCCTCCCGCGGCGATATGTTGCTATTTATGTTACTACGAATTATCCTAGTATGTCAATGGGATTAATTATGATTCTCTTCTTTCAACGATTAAATTATCATTTGCAGCTCTCATAGTGGTTCTAAGAAGTCTCCCTATAGTGTCAATAGGTTCCTTGTTTATTTTGATACTTTTAATAAGTCACAAAACATAAATCTTTAAGCGCTATATACAAAAAAGAAGTCAACATCAACTAATGATATCAACTTCTTTTCATCATTCTTAATTTAAACGCCAGGTTCATTCCCCCTGGCGTTCTTTCAGTCTCTGTTCAGCTGCGATCCGCTTGGGATGTTCCGGCGGGTAGCATTCCCGGAAGCCTTCCACGGCGGCTTTCAGATATATATCTTCTTTTTCCTCATCTCCAAGTGCACGGTAAACGCGTGCCAGATTCCAGGTAGGCTCTGCAACTGCCGAACCTACAAGTCCATTTTCCTTCGTAAGCTCCAGCGCCTCTGTCAGATATGGGATCGCTTCTTCCGGTCTTCCCAGGTCCAGGTAGACTACACTCATATTGTTGTCCACCATCAGAAGCATAGAACCCTCACGATAGCCATTCTTAAGCAGCTGATTGCGAACCGCAAGATGACATGCCAACGACTCTTCCCTTCGTCCGGCGGCATTGTACATTCGTGCCAGTTCCTCTGACATGGCAGAATACATCTGATTTTTCTCACCACAGTACATTTTGCACCTGTCCGTTGCTTGTTCCATACAATAGGCGGCTTCTTCCATATTCTGATCCATAGCTGCAAGCTGACCACGAAGCTGCCATATTACAAACTCACTCTCAACCTGACGCTTTCTTTGTATCTGTCGTATCTGCTCTATTTTTTCCAGACAATCTGCCAGCTTTTCTTTTTCCTGAAGAAACATATGACATTCTGCTTTTTGATAAAGAAAATCCAGTATTCTCTGGCTATGCCCCCATTGTACACACATGAGGATTCCACGTTCTACCCACATTTCAACCTTTTTCACATTAAGCTTCAACATCTGCATATTCGTCTGCAAAAGCGCATATCCAATTTTATAATCAATATTATCCTTCTGTTGAAAAATTAAATCACAGATCTCCCGGTAACACTCATAATTACTGCTTTGCTCCAGCCTATTGCAAAAATCACTTATAGCAAACAACATCCATTCCGATGATAGCGTTCTCTTTTTCAGCTGTTCGCGGAAGAGTTCTATATATTCTTCGTTTTGTTCAGGTTTTGTCTCTGTCAGACACGCTACCATAAACTTCGTCTCATTGGAAATCTGTGCACATCTTTTTTCCAGTTTCCGGATTTTCCCGCACATAGGAACCGGCAGCTCCAGATATCGGGCAGCCTCTGCCGCCAGTGCCACAAGCTGGTCACTGACCGCTCCCTGTACTCTGGAAATTCCCTGGAAGACAAGCCACGCAATTTCCTCCATACGAGGATCCTCGTCTTTCGATGCCTGTTTCGGGAAAAAGCACTTCTGTGCCCGTTCCCAGAATGGCTGAAACTCAGCTTCTGAAAAATCCTTTGTACACAGACTCTCTGCAATTACAGGATGCATACGGTAACCATTTCCCGTATCTTCCAGCCAGCCGAATTTCACCAGTCTGCCAAGCGCCTCTCCCAGAGTTTCGTTTTTCTTCAAAAATCCCTGGAAAAACATCACAGTAAAATTCCGGTCAATTTCCTGATACGGCAGAAGCGCGAACATCCTTGCCAGCTGGCTTCCGGTTTCTCCAATATCAGCCAGTTTGTACAGCCCACGGTACATATCAATGAGTCCGAACTCTTCTGCAACATCATTCCAGTTATTCTGCAGCTCTTCTTCCAGATAATCCCAATTATCAAAATAGTAGGTCCCCGCTTTTCCAAGAAGCTTCAATGTCAGAGGATGCTGAAAAATCTCTTTTTCCAGCAAACGACTCAGCCGGTCTTTTTCCTCTCTGGAAAGTATTTTGTTGTAATTGTCACGAAAAATCAAACTTAAGGCACTCTTTTGCGGTGCCTTTATGCCAAATGTAGTAAACCCATCCAGATGTTTCTGACGTGAAGTAACAAATATGGTGCACGGCAGATCTTTCAGTTCTGACAGGTAAGGATCTTCCTCTTCCGTATGGTTCATATTATCCAGAAAAAGCACTGTTTTTTCCTGATGCTCTTCTGACAGATGATAGATACTTTCGTGAAATCTTTCTTCCACGCTCTCACCAGTAAGATTCAGAAAACTTCTGGAAAAGCTGGCCGCCAGATTCTCCTCATACTGAACAGCTGCGATCCGGCACTTTACTTCTTCCTGCTCCATCCAGCTCACAAGCTGACGCATGAGTTCTGTTTTTCCAATTCCTCCAATTCCGGAAATCAGATACTTTCCGGAATTGAAGAACATCTCTTTCAAGTCATATAACTCTTCTTCTCTGCCAAAGAAATGGCTGGCTTTCACAGATTTCCGGAACAATTCACAGTTTCGCAGGGTGAGAAAGCTCTGCCTGGTTTCCCCGGATTCCTGATAAATACAGCTCCAGATATATTCCGGCTTTAAGTCTTCACGGTTTCTTACCAGTTTCATTTTTGCCCCGGATATTTCCGGCCCCGCCATCGCGTGCAGACTAAGCAGGGTAAACAGCCAGGCATCCCCAAAGGACTGGGAAAAATCCTTCTGTTTTTTCTCTATGTAATCGATCCAGAAGATCAGCTTTTCCCCACACTCTTGGGACAGCCATGGATCTGACTCCATGACCATGCCCAGAAATTTTCTCAGCTTCTGTACAAACACAGAATGGTTATAATTTTTCTCTTTCAGGAATTTTTCAAAAATCAGTACCTGACTGCCAAATGTCTCCGTATTCAGACCGTCCAGTATCTCCTGCATATAAACCTCATACAGGGGAAAGCTTTCCTTACGGTTGCAGAATTCCGAGTGATACCGGTTCTGGCTTCCGCTCTTTCGAAAAATCATTTTTCCGTGTTTCGTACTTTTCCACTCATAGAGAAGACATTCGTCCCAGAATTTGACCAGGGTCAGACCCTTTTTACTTTTTTCTCCTAGAATTCCGGTAGAATAGACCGGATAATCTTTCACGGTAAACAACCGATATAAGTTTTTCAGCGAAAGCAACACATTTGCCTGCTCATCTTTTTTCATGTCACGTTCTCTCCGGTTGTAAACACAGTTCCTTTTTTATTACTGTCTGCTGGTCACCTGACCAGCAGCACTTTTTACAGGTAACTAAATACAACAACTGATTTCTTATTTTTTGATTGTAATCTTAGCTTTCTTTGTGTACACGCCAAACACCTTCTGTTTCTGCTTGTTCAGCTTATATGCACATGCACGTATATAATAGGTATGTCCCTTCGTCAGGTTCTTCACAGTTACCGTATTCTTTTTGGATTCCTTAATGTCCACAATATCATAAAGATTGGAATCTGCGGTAACCACAAACGCATATCCGACAGCACCTTTTACCTTGGACGCCGTAATAGTGATCGTGCCCTTCTTGTTATTCTTTACACTGATCTTCTTTACCTTCGGCACAACATAGGTTGTAAACTTAACAGCCTTGCTATACTTTCCAGTAACCTTCTTGCCGCCGCCCTGTGCGATTGCTCTTACTTTTACATAATAGGTCTTTCCAGATTTCAAACCGTAGATCAGTTCATTGTTTTTATTTTCCTCGACAATGTAATTCTTTACATTCTTCTTAAATTTCTTGTCAGTGGAAATTGTGATCTGATATCCGGTTGCACTTGCAATCCGCTTCCAGGAAATCTTGGCGCCATCGGTAAGCACATTGGTGGCCTTGGTTCCGGTAACCTTCGGAAGCTTGGACGGAATTACGGTATTCTGGTTGCCATTAGATGGATTTGGTGCTTTGGTTGGCTCTGGGGCTTTGGTCGGGTTCGGGGCCTTAGTCGGTTCCGGGGCTTTGGTCGGGTTCGGAGCCTTGGTTGGCTCTGGGGCCTTGGTCGGTTCCGGGTTCTTAGTCCAGTGTGCATAAAATTTAACACCATTTACTAATTCAGACCCTGTTGGTGTATAAGGATTCTCTATCTTATCCTCATACCAATCCATCCAATAGTCAAAGGTATAGCCTTCACGGGTAGGATTGCTCAGACTGATACTGTTTCCTCCTACAAAAGTGGATGGATTGGAGCTATTATTCGTTCCACCATCCAGATCATAGGTAATCGGAAGCACATCGCCATCCTCATAATAGAAAGTATAACGGTCATTAAAATAATTATCAACATAGGAATTTCTTACAACATATAATTTACAGCTGTCTTTGATGGAATCAAAGGCATAATAGTTTGAATGATCCCCAAGGGAAGCCAGGCTTGCACGATCCAGATCCAGTACCCGGGCCGGAATATGGATTTCTGTAAATTTACAGGAATCAAAGGCAAATCCGCTTAACAGAACCACATCTGACGGAAGTGTATAGCTTCCTGCCCAGCTTTTTCCTGCAGGATAGCAACAAATATTATTGCCTATAACCTCTCCACCGTAGGTTTTGTAAACTTTGTCATAAAGAATACCATCTTTTGAGAAAAAGATGGAGTTTCCTGCATCTACCGTAATGGACTGCAGATCTGTACAACCCTTAAAGGAGCCGTCCCAGATGGATTTCACATCAGAACCAACACGGATGCTTACGATACCACTGTCAGCGAACTGATAATGTAGGCTGTCTGTTCCATGGATATATACATTTTCAAGATGAAGGTTCTTGCAGCCCATAAATGCAGCGTCTTCAATGCCTCCGCTTACACTTGCCGGAAGAGAAGTAAATCCGGTAAGGGCGGTACATCCCTTGAATGCATAACTTCCGATTCTTGTCAGACCATCTGGAAGATTTATGGTTGTAAGGTTTTTATTATCTGTGAATGTCTCAGAGCCAATTTCTTTCAGAGTAGATGGAAGTGTTACTTTTTTCAGAGTTTTAATATTTACCATATGTCCCTCTGTAGGTTCTCCCTCTTCATCCCATTTTGTCCACTCAGTTGTATCAATTCCATTTATATAGGTAAGACCTTCCGCAAAGGAAACCTCCTCCACAGATTGCTCGTCTCCCATATCCAGATAGGAAGGGGCGTTGTAAATTCTTTTCAGATTAACACAGCCTTTAAAAGCCTCCCCATCAATTTCATTGTATGCTCCCGTTGGTGGAAGTGTTATTTCTTCCAGTTTATCACAACCCAGGAATGCCCATTCGTCTATTTTTACAGGCTGAGCACTTCCCACTGCTGCATTAAAATATACGATCTGAAGATTTGTACAACCAGCAAAAGCTCTGTATCCAATGGATAATGTAGGGTTCTGTGGAAGCTGAATTGCCGCTATTCCCCTATGATTATAAAACGCATCTCTCAGTACACAGCATACACTGTCAGGAAGAATCACCTTATATAACATATAGTCACTGCTTTTCCCGCCATAAGTGAAGCTATAATATGCCTCGTACGGATTAGTTTTGTCTGGATCGCAGTAACCTACTCCAATTACTTTCTTTGCCACACCATTTTTATATACAACACTTGGAAACTGCAATTCCATAGAAGTCGCTTTGTCTACAGAACTAATAAATGCCTCTCCCTTTGTTCCATATTCATAGGCATTCCAGATCTGTCCCTTACTGTCTGTCCAGGAAAATCCTTCCTTATCCCACTTTTCCGGTTCAAAGTTAAAGAACTGACCGGAGTCTGCATGTACACTCAGCGCCATGCCAAGGCACATGATAATGCCCAGAAACAGCATTTTGATACATCTTGAAATTTGTTTTTTCACTCTTTCTTCCTCCCTCATTGTTTCAGTCATTTCCCTGTAAACGGTAACACAGCATCCTCTGTTTTCTGCAAAATTCATCAGGAAAATTCACTCTTTTTTCTCATAAAAAGAATATCATATTGAAATTTTTGAAACAATAATGTTAAGGAAGGTTACGGTTTTTATGCACAAGATTGCTTTTTTTATGCATATAAAAACCTATGGAAAATTATGGTCATGAATCTTTGGGTACACAGATTGATGGAATGAATTTTCAAACACATTTTAGAGCATGTCTGAAAAAGGCTTTCTGCAAAGTTTAAATCTGAAATAAAAAAAGGACTGCCACTTCCAACATGCATCTTTCGCATATCAGACACGACAGCCCTCACTGGCATCACGCCACTTCCTTATTTATTGTTCATAGATTTTACAAAAGCATTACTGTCCACTCCGCTGCCCAAAAGCTCTTCACGGAACGCAGCCAGCCATAGACTCTATTACTCGGTAAACAGTGGTGTAGAATAGTATCTGTCACCAGTATCCGGAAGAAGTGCTACGATCACTTTGCCCTTATTCTCAGGCTTCTTTGCATAGTCGATTGCGGCTTTTAACGCAGCTCCGGAAGAGATTCCAACCAGGATTCCTTCTTTGTGTGCAAGAAGCTTCGCTGTGGCAAATGCCTCATCAGCCTCTGCTTTATAAATCTCATCATAAACATTGGTATTCAGAACATCCGGAACAAATCCGGCACCGATTCCCTGGATCTTATGCGGACCTGCTTTTCCCTCAGATAATACCGGGGAGGTAGAAGGCTCAAGTGCTACAATTTTCACATTCGGGTTCTGCTCTTTCAGATATTCGCCTGTTCCAGTAAGGGTTCCGCCTGTACCAACACCTGCGATGAAGATATCAACCTTTCCCTCAGTGTCCTTCCAGATCTCCGGACCTGTGGTAGCCTTATGCACTGCCGGGTTCGCCGGGTTCACAAACTGTCCTGGGATGAAGCTGTTTGGAATCTCCTCTGCCAGTTCGTTGGCCCTGGCAATGGCACCTTTCATTCCCTTGGTTCCATCGGTAAGAACAAGCTCTGCGCCGTATGCTTTCAGAATGTTGCGACGCTCAACACTCATGGTCTCTGGCATGGTGAGGATGATTCTGTATCCCTTAGCTGCTGCGATAGATGCCAGACCGATTCCGGTATTTCCAGAAGTTGGCTCAATGATTACGGAACCTTCCTTCAGGATTCCCTTCTGCTCTGCATCCTCGATCATAGCCTTGGCAATTCTGTCCTTAACGCTTCCTGCCGGGTTAAAGTATTCCAGCTTCACAAGAACAGTAGCTTCCAGTCCAAGCTCCTTCTCAATATTAGTAACCTCTACAAGTGGGGTGTTTCCGATTAATCCAAGTGTTCCCTTATAGTATGCCATATCCATTCCTTTCCCGGCGCCTGCGGCCGCTTTACATTTATTCGAGGTGATGTCGCCGTATGGCGGCCCGCCTGTTATGTCTGTATCTGCCCCCAGTAACTGCCAGCTTGCTTCTTCGGCAATAATTGTCGATATTCCGTATTGATTTACTGGGTTATTTATTCGTTAAATGGATATTACCACTATTAACCCACTATGTCAATAGGTTTTTGGGATTTTATATAAGAAAATAGATTGGAGCGTTACTGTTCACTGGTAACATTCCGCGAGGTGTTTTTTGTGAACAAAGTTCACAGTAACATTAGAGCCGTCGCGTAGCGACGCTTGTACGATTTCTATACACTACAAAATCTCCACAATATACAAGAAAAGTACACCCAGTACTAATTAACACGTTGTGTTGTTTCGTGTTTTTAGCTGAATGTACCTTATTTTTAATAAATTATCACTCCTCTTCCTCAGCAACTTCACAGACCATCTCATATGCATCTTCCAGCGCGTCCAGAGCCTCAGTCAGTGTATCGACTTTCCTTACATCTGCGCCATCATCCTCATACTCCTGGATCAAATCTGAAAACTGGTCTTTCAGTTCCTCCATGTAATCTACAACCTGCTGTAATTTCTCTTCTTTTTCCAGTACGGATGATAAATTAATAATTTTTCCCATAGTATGATGTCCTCCGCTTTCAAAAAATTGTTTTCTAAAGATTTTTCATATTTTCCACATCATAACATGTCCGAAACGTTCTCTCAATATTTCGCTTCAAGTTTCGCCTGCAGATTATAACGTATATTTTACAGAAAACCTTTTTTCAAACACGCTATAAAGTTTTTTCCTTTTATAATTATACGTAGTCTGCAAATTCTTTTACAGGATTCCGCCCCGCATGCGCCGTCTCGTACTTCGCCAGCTATAATTTGCAAAAGCATCCTGGATTTCCTTTCGCTTAAGACGACTAATGGGGATTTCTGTCTTATCCGACAGCTTCAGAATATCCGTAGGCATAGCCACGATTTCCCTCATGGAAACCAGCGCCCACCGGATCGGGCGGCAAAACTCATTGGCTGGCAGAACCTTTTCCAGATCTGCCATAGACATGGAAGCATCTATCACGCCCTTTTTCGTGTGAATTTTCGCTCGTTTTCCATCTGCTTCTGCATACAGAATATCGGAAATGTAAATGCTCTCCTCCAGCCGTCCCACTTTCACGTTCACAGTCCGCAAGGAGTAGACACTGTCAAAAAAGCGATCCAGAATGTGAAACAGCTTCTCTTTTCTCACTGGCTTCACCATGTAATGAAGCGCCTCAATATCAAAGGCCTCTGCTGCAAACTCCGTACTGGTGCTCCCGAACACGATCTGCACCCGGCTGTTTCTTGAAATCAGCTTCTTCGCCGTCTCCATACCGTTCATCCCACTCATAAAAATATCCATAAAAACCAGTGAATAAACGGATGTATCTGAGGATAAAAATGCCTCCCCGGAAGAAAATTCTTCTATTTTCACATATAGGTTATTTTTGTCTGTGTATTCCGAAAGCAGCCGGGTGATATTCTCCCTGTCTTCCGCAAGGTCATCACAAACCGCTATTCTTATCTCCTGGTTCATGTGTTGTTCCTCCCATAGAATCTGTCTGAGGTCTGTTTCTGAATCTGCCATCCCTCATATTTCTGCATAATAAATGCCGCATTCTCCGGGTAAAAATCTGTCTTTTATGATTCGCTCAGTTTTTGAAACATTTCCAGATATTCCTGCTCTACTTCAACAAACGGCCGCACTGTATAATCCAGCTCAAAGTGCAGCTTCGGTGCATCCCCCGGTTGTTTCTCTTCCAGAAGAACCTCTAAATCATACCAGAGAAGATCATCATCGATTTCTTTCAGACGTTGCGCTTCTTCATCAGTCAGACTGCTTCCCAGAAATTTCTTATAAATCACCTGAAGCAGCTGCTCTTCCACCTCACGGTATCTGGGCATCTCCTGCTTCAGCGGACGGGGCACATCTGACATATAGCACTCGCTGGCATCATGCAAAAGACAAGCCAGCGCCTGACGATTGGAATACCCTCGCCCAAGAGCCTCCTTCGCACAGCAAATACAATGCTCCCCAACAGACCAGAAAGAACTTACATGTCCATTTCCCCTACAGGTCAGCGACAACGCATGTGCAATATCCTGAATATCGATCTTCTCCGCCTCCGGATGAACCGGATTGAAATGGTTTCTTGTGTATGTGGTTATGTAACTCATAGGATGCCTCCCCTACTGCTCTTTTCTTTTTCTTGCAAGATACTCATCCAGTTCTTTCTTGATTTTCTCCGGAATCTCCCTTGCAACCGGACACACTGCTGCATTTGCAAAACGTTCTGTAAACTTCACCAGAAAATCAATATCCCCCTGTAGCTGCTCCATGGACATAACCTCCTTCACATCATAGCGGCAATGAATTGGTGCCACATTGGAGCTGGCAATTCTGGCAAAAGAGAGTGCTGGAATTCCGCTGTCTGCAAAAGGTGTAGAATCACTGGAATACACTCCGGTCTTTGCCTCAATTGGAAAACCGATTTCTGCTGCCATATAAGATATATAATGTGCCAGCTTGTCCTCTGCGGAAACACAGGAGATAAATTTACCCATATAAGTTCCAATCATATCCAGATTAATGTTCAGCACTATTTTGTCCAGTTCCTCTTTATGCTCCTTCACATATGCTTTAGAGCCCAGAAGCCCTCTCTCCTCACTTCCGCAGAATACGAAACGAAGACTATAGTTCAGTTCTTTTCCCTTCAGCTGTTCCATAATTCCAAGCAAACCTGCGCAGCCACTCATGTTGTCATAAGCGCCGTGGGATAAAGAAGTGGAATCGTAATGGGCACTAAGCACAATAAACTCGTCCCGTCTGCCAGGAAGCTCTGCAATTACATTGTGGGACTCTCCGTCGTACTCTTTCTGGGAAACCTCCAGACGAATGTTCTTCACCTTATTTTTCACCAGTTCTACTGCCTGGCTGGAATGGATCATGGCGCAAAGAACTTTCCGTTCTTCCCCTACAACGGCTTCGCGCAGATCGCGCTGGTCAATATCTGTATTTGGATAATACATATTTCCGTACTGGAAAATAATTCCCTTTGCTCCTGCTTTTATCAGATCCTGGTAAACAAAAAATCCAACTCCCTGAGTGTCCATCAGTACAATTTTATCTTTTGCACCTGCTATGGAAACAGGATCCGTTCCCGGCATATAATAAAGCTCTCCCTCTACGCTGCCGCTGCCACAGCAGTTAAACGCCTTACAGGTGATTTCCTTCCCATCTGCAAACAAATGCGCAGATTCAATCTCTCCCATAGCAACCCGAAAAGCCTCCAGCCTCGCTGGCACTCCCAGCGCCTCGCACTGCGCTTTCAGAAATTCAGCAACCTGCAGTTCCTCCTTCGTGCCACTGGCGTGGACGAAATCGGTGGATTCGAAAATATTGGATAAATTCATGATGGTTTTCTCCTTTGTAAATTGAAGATAAAATCTCCGGCTCTCAGAGTGTCCCTGAGAACCGGAGGTTTGTTTTTATAAATTTCACTTAAGTTTATAACATTTTACGTATTAATACCTTTCATCGTGATTTGTTTCCCTTACTTAAATTTAGTTTTCGGTTACATTTGCTCTTTTTTCAAACAGATAACCCATTCCACGACCTCCAATCTCGCCCATCATCTCTCTTGCCTCGTCCACGGGCACATTCATCTTTATTAGTAAAGTCCATAAAATATTCTTATAAATTTCTTTTATCGCTTCCGGCGCATTGCTGTAAATAGAGTTGATTTGCTGGATACATCCTTGATATCTTCAGGCTGAACATTCGCAAACAATGGAATATTCGTATAATTTCTCAAAAACTGGCTGGCAAGTGTATCGTTTTTGAAAATCTCACGGCTGTTCACATCTCTTGTATGCAGCTCCGGATGGTAAGCAGTGTCTCTTTTTCTTTTGTTCTGTGGCTTTCTGCTCATTTTTCCTCCTTACGCAGGAAACGCTTCACAGATCAAAAAATATCTACAAGTTCATAGTAACACGCACAAATTCAGAATACAAGAAGGGACCATAAAATTTTCACTTCATATGATTGACCATAGAATGCCTTTTCCAATGTTTTACTAATAGTGCGTTTAAAGATTGCATCCAATCTCCTTCTTGACAGCCATGCTTCTTTTTATATCTGTCTCCCCCCACAAATAACCAAATATAATATGTACACTCCTTAATTTACTTTAAAAGAAATAGCCATGCGAGCCCCCTCGCACAGCCATCTCATATCTTTCATATTATTCAATTCCCTCACACAAACGGATTATAAAATCTCCCCCACCGTATCGTCACCGTCATGCTGACTACCAGCAGTACCACCCCAACTCCAATTGCCACGAAGTCCCTTTTCTCAAAAGGTCTCTTCATATACCATGTTCTCTTCTTATCCTTCCCAAATCCACGCAGCTCCATGGCATTGGAAATGGTATCAATCCGATTCAGGCTGGTCAGGATCAGCGGCAGAAGAATATTCACCGAATTCTTCAGCCGGGCAAAAAAGTGCTCGTTTTTTCCAAGCTCTACGCCCCTTGCCTGCTGGGCCTGGCTGATGCTGTGATAGTCACGCTGAATATCAGGAATATAACGAAGCGCAATCGCCACAGAATAACCCACTTTGTAGGAAATTCCAATACTGTTCAGGCTGGCGGCAAACTCACTTGGGTTCGTTGCAGAAATAAACAAGATTGCAACCGGCAGCGCAACAAAATATTTCAGAGAAATATTCACCATATAAAACAGCTGCTCTGCGGTCAGATCATACCGCCAGAACAGGTGGCAAAGCACATGTCTGGTTCCGTACAATGTGGTTCCCTGATTTGGGTCAAACAGAAAAATAAACAAATTATTCAACACCAGAAATACCAGCATAAAAATCATCATAAACCGCACTTCGCGGAACTTAATCTTACTCAGCTTAAACGCCGCCAGGCTCACCGCAAACAGCCCAAGCAGTACCCACGTATTATAAGTGATCATACTTGCAAAAGTAAAAAGCAGGAAAAACGCCAGTTTGGTGGTACCTGTCAGCTTGTGTATCACACTTTCCCTTGGCAGATAATTCAACACTGTCTTAGCGGCCATGGCTTCGCACCTCCCTGTCCTCCTCAATAAAACGCTGCACAAACTCTTCAGCCGGACTGATTCCCAGCTGGTTCGCCAGGGTAAAAAGACTGGTCTCCTTCAGTGCCGCCTGACGGATCAGCTGTGGATCACAAAGAACTGCTGCCGCGCTTCTGTCCGCGATCAGCCTACCGTCAGCAAAGACCAGCGCCCGCGGCGTATACTCCAGCATCAGATGCATATCATGGGTGATCATCACAACCGTTACTCCTTTTTCATTCAGTCCCCGAAGAAATTCCATGATCTCTGTATAATGGTGAAAATCCTGTCCCGCAGTCGGCTCATCCAGAATGATCAGTTCCGGATCCTGCACCAGTACACTGGCAATGGTCACACGCTTCTTCTGCCCGAAGCTAAGCGCTGAAACCGGCCAGTTCCGAAATGGGAAAAGTCCACAGACCGTCAAAGTTTCCTCCACTTTTTCCCGGATCTCTTCCTCGCTTTTTCCCATATTACGAAGGCCAAGTGCCACCTCATCGAAAATCATAGTCTTGGAAATCATCTGGTTTGGATTCTGCATCACATAACCAATATGTTTGGCTCTGTGGCGGATATTTTCCTGCAGAAGATCCCTTCCCTGGAAAAGGATTTCACCCTGATCCGGTATTTCAAAGCCGCAGACCAGTTTGGAAAAAGTAGATTTTCCGGCACCGTTTTTCCCCACAATGCTGACCATTTCACCCTTGTGGATTGTGAGAGAAACATCACGTAAAGTCTGCCTGCCTCTCTCATAACCAAAGGTAAGATTTCTTACTTCAAGCAGCGGCTCATGTTCCTTCTCAGCCTCTGCTGCCGGACGAGACCAGAACCAGTCTGTCATTTTCTTCCGGTCTGCCTCATTTATCACAACAGAATCAACATGTGCCGGTTTCTTCGCCGGAACCAGTTCCACGCCTGCATAACGCAGCGCAGTAAGATAAAGGGGCTCCCGGATTCCATTTTCTTCCAGAAGTCTGGTAGACAAAAGCTCGTCCGGGTGAAGATCTGCCAGAATTTTTCCATCGCCCATAAGAACAATACGATCCACATCTCGCCACAAGACATCCTCCAGACGGTGTTCAATGATCACCACCGTAGTATCTGTTTTTTCCTGAATCTCGTCGATCAGCTCAATAGTCTGCTTGCCGGTAGCCGGATCCAGATTGGCCAATGGCTCGTCGAACAACAAAATTTTCACCTGATCCACCATTACGCCCGCCAGGCTGACGCGCTGCTTCTGTCCCCCGGAAAGCTCGTGGGGCGCGTAATCCAGATGATCCTGAATTCCGACCAGCTCTGCCGCGTGACGGGTGATCTCATGCATTTCATCCTGCGGCATGCAGCTGTTCTCCAATGCAAAGGCAATATCTTCACCTACCGTCAGCCCGATAAACTGGCCATCTGGATCCTGCAGCACTGTGCCTACATGTGCAGAGAGCTGGAAAATGCTGCTCTTCGGCGCATCCACACCATCCACAATAAGTTCCCCACTGCATTCTCCTGGATTGGAAAAAGGATTCAGGCCATTGATACAGCCTGCCAGAGTACTTTTTCCACAGCCGGAAGGACCTGCGATCAACACCCGCTCGCCAGGATAAATATCCAGATTAATTTCCTTCAGCGTAGGCTTTTTCTGTGCCCGGTACTGGAAAGAAAAATTCTTAAAAGAAATTATAGGAGATTTTTTCTCAGTCATATAATACCTCAAAATCAAATATCCTGAAGCAAATCCATCGTCAATTTGAAAACAATGTGACTGCTTCAGAACCACTTAACAATTTGCATCTCTATAAGTGTACACCTTACACCATCTCAAAAGGATAACACGAATTTCTTAAATCCACAATAAAATTTCTTACCAAAGTTTATCTTATTTTGCATAAATCTTGCGAAATTTACTTTTTGGATCCAATAAAATTATGCATCAAAAAAGACCCTGCCACAAGTTTCCCCATAGCAAGGTCTTTTACAAATTTCCCTTTCAACTTATTCCTGATCCAGGGAGCCTTTCTTTGCAATTGTTTTTGTATAAGCCAGGATCAGAAGACCGCCGACTACAACACCTGTGATGGTGTTTGAAACAGCGGCGAATGCACCCTGTGCAAATACTTTGTTTGCCGGTTCAGCATAGATTACAATGTCAAGTACAGGTGCAACAACTACCCATCCTACAACATGTGCGATCACGTTTGCAACTGTGAAAACGGCAACTTTGCTTTTTCCGAAATCGCCTTCCTGAACCTGAAGCTTCTTGGCGAACAGACCGATCACAACACCTACAAATGCAGATGTGATAACCCAGCTCCACCATGGGCTTCCACCCCAGGACAGGTCGATCAGTGTATGTCCGATGAAACCAATGAGTCCGCCTGCAACCGGGCCATACATTGCTGCAAGAAGTCCAAGTACTGCGTACTGAAGACTGATGTTTGTGTTCGGAACCGGACTAGGGATCGCCACAAAGCGTCCCAGCACAAAGAACAGTGCTGCACCGATACCGATGGCAACTACGGTTTTGATATTATTGTTGTTTTTCATAGCTCTTTCCTCCTACTATGTGTCTTACTAGAGCGTGTTTGATAAAGGCTTTCTGCAAGATGTGCGTCACAATTTGCGGGAATGTTTTTTCAAGCAGGCTCTAACACGCTATAGTATACGCTTTATTAAGAGCTTGTCAATCTGAATCCACAGTATTTCAGCCTTTCACCGGAATCTTAAACACAATTTTCGTTGCGGGCTGGGCTTCTGTTACGGCGATGCAGGGCATATGACCGTCTTCAGGAGCGTAGAAACCAAACATGCCAGCCTCCAGAAGAGTGTATCCCTGCTCCGGACCACTTTTATAGAAAATAATGTCAGCTTCCGGGGTGCGGTCATCCTCTACGGTAAGCTTGCGAAGAGATGCCCAGTAAATTTTCTCAGTGCCTTCTACAATGTACTGAAGGTCGCAGTATTTCTTATGGGATTCCATCTGTGCACCATCCAGGAACTTCGTGGTATATTTCTGAACCAAGGCAAAAATGCCGTTTTTTAGGTCGTATCTGCCTTCTGGAAGGTTCTCCTCTTTCTGTTTTTTGATAAACTGCTGAACCATGTCAGCGTAATCTTTAAATTCCTCATATGTATTCAGTTTGTCTGCGTAATCTGCAATCATGATAAATCCTCCTGTTATTTTTTACTGCTCTTCATACTCACAAATATAACTCTGCCCCATCATACCATAAGGCTTCAGCACCTTCCCATCCGTATGGAACATTCCCTCGGTGCGGAAATCAGCCCAGCTGATTCGGCTGCAGCCGGTGTAGGACTGGTGGAATGGGCCGAACATGTTTCTTGGACTTCCTGAAACTTCAATTTCCAGAGTATTCTCTTCTTTTTCGAAAAGACCAGTTACATCTGTGACACAGTTCTTCTTTTCGAAATGAAAACCAGCTTCCTTACCATTTACTCTGACTTTCAGAAGGGTACCTCTCCACTCACCCAAATGAAGAAGAACCTGCTTATCGGAAATCAACTGTGGCACCTTGTACTGGTAAATCATACCGCCAGGATAGTTTACATAACCTTGCATGCTCCAATCACCAGTATGCAGAATTTCTTTTTCCCTGGAAATATTGCCAGACATATCTACGGCGAAATTTCCAATTACGAATACATCTTCCAGTTCCCGCTTTTGGTCGTAACTGCCTTTTATGGTAATCCGATGCACCCCCTTACTCAAAGCAGGAAGTCCGAAGCAACGCATGTCTTTGTCAATAAACCATTTGCCGGTCTGCGCACATTTCACGCCATCGAAGTAAACTTCCAGACCATAAGGCTTCTCAATTACAAAACTGCATTCACTGGAAATGTCTTCTGCAACATTAAACCGGAAATGCATGGTAAATGGTGTTCCATCTGCCGGATGTGGCTGATCCACCCAGGTATATCGCTGAGGTGCACCGTTATAGTAAACCTGCTGCATGCGCAATTTCTCACGAATTTCCTTCTGCGCCTGCCAGATTTCCATCTCTGCGGACTCACAGACGCTTCCTGCTTCTGACAGTTCGCTGCCATGTCTGAATTCTGATACCTGCTCTACAATTGCGTCAAGATCTTTATCTTCCACCATAGCATTTCCGTCACAAATTTTATTTGCTGAAGCAACCCCCAGCTCATAAGTACATTTATCTATCGTCAGCACATTCTCCATAGTTCTTCTTAATTTCGCGTCCGGACCGAATGTAGCTAATACGGGATCTGTGTAATGCGGATGTCTGTATGGGAATGTGGCAGCTTTGCTCACTGTCATTTCATGCACCGCATTTACGCCATCAGAAACAGCCGCCAAGTCCACAACGGTAGTATCTTCCTCAATTCCACATTTGTCTTCAACACTATTTATCTCTTTAATAATCTGTCCAGCCCCTATTATTTTCTTCACAAAATAAATTCGGCTCATCCCCGTCTCGAATGTCCTGGTAAAGCAAACGCCCTCTCCATCCGCAACAGTTTCCACCTCACAAACTTCTCCGGTCAGCGGGTCAAGCTCTTCCACAGCGTTCCCGCAGTCAAGTTTTATATAAACCTGATGTGCATTGTTCCGATCGTGATTTGTCAGGAAAAGAATATGTCCATCTTCTGTCTTTCTCAGCATGGAAAGAATCTCACCATCCTCTGCGCCGCTGGCATTTCGCACAGTAAAATCTTTTCCGGTGCATTTCGCCACAGCTTCCGTCAGCTCCCATTCATGCTCAACCGTATGAACAAATGCTTCCTCATCTAAAACATCCCGGATATCACCATATTTTCCACACACTTTCCTGCTGTCAGATTTCTCTTCATTTACATCTTCACTATCTATTTTTTTATCCCATCTCTTAGCAACGCAGATCTGCTTACTACCAATCCGTTCTCCTTCAATCATCACCGGATACGGCTTCAGCCAGATCACCATTCCACCAGCTGCAAGAAATTCCTTCAACAGCTTCACCGTGTTTGCAAACAGATTGCTCACTCCCGGAACCACAACCACCTGATAGCTGCACTTTCCTGCCACAAACATTCCATCCTCAACCTTGCCGTCCTGCTCCAACAGGATCTCATCTCCAAAATCAAAATCCACATGCCCTGCAGTCAGCGCTTTTGCGATCCGGTTATAATACTCACCTTTTCGATTTAAAGAAGTAATATGCTCATCCAGCCATCCCATATTCATTTCCAGATGATTGAAATCCTCCGCTCGGTCACTGCGGCACTCGGTCCAGATGCTGGAAATCGGATGGATCATCAGTACCTTCCGCACCGGCTCACCCTGAGAAAGACACAACGCCAGACGACCAAAATAATTCTCCATCTTATCATTGTCATCCCACCAGGTATTCTGATAGTTGAAAACCGGCGGATAGTCCCTCTTCCTGCAGCCAGTAATGGAATACAGGGCAAGATGCTGACAACGTCTCGTAATTCCAAGCGCGAACTGCCAGTCTCCCAGCCATTTCTGAGTAGAAAAATCCAGCTCCCAGCCAGTGCAGCCGTAAGCCTCACTGATGGTCATGGAACGTTCATACTGATGTGCCACGCTTGCACACTGTTTCACAGTCAGATACTCATCCGTCTGTGCGCCAAGAAGATCAATTCCAGGATTATGCAGATAACGAAGCTGAGGCATCGCCGCACCGCACACACGAGTCTGATAACCCAGGTCGTTCTCATATAAAATATGTCCCGTAGTACGAAGTCCCCGTTTATCACACCACTCATAAACCTGTTTCATATAACTTTCTTCGAAACGCTGCGCCACTGTCTTCCAATAATCATGACGAATCTTCTCCGCCCCTTCCCCATCGAAAAACAGGTAAGGCAGCTTCTCCTGCGGATCATATCCTCTCTTTTCAATAAAATACTCTGTAAATCCAATACTCCACGGAATCCACGGTCTGCCTTCATGGAAAACGCTGAAGAAATCACAGCAGTTTGGTTCATCTGTGAAAAATCCTTTCACCTCTTTTGGAAAACTTCCGCCAAACACTTCCTCATAATGCTCATGGGTCAACTTCAAAAATGTCTTCACGCTCTCCGGATTCAGATTATCTGGCGGCATCAAGCCGTTGTACCACTCACTCTTACCAGAAATCTCCTGGCGCAGAAGCAGAATCTCTTCATCAACACCGCAAGCTCCAGCAGCTTCCTCATAAGTCAGATATTCTTTCATCCTCTTAATAAATCTGCCGTCCGCCGCCGTCTGAATCACATAAACACCCTGAAGAAACTCTGTCTCCATAGTTTCTTCCACTGCTAAATCTTCACCGCCGTTCCTGCCAGACATGAAATTTTCGTCCACGCTTCGATTCCCGCCGCACATTAACGAATCCGAGTCCCCGGTAACTATCCTTTCTTCCTCGGTACTTAGCTTCGCCGGTACCGCCAGCTCCCCGGCTTTCCCGCACTCCATCGTCAGCGCCCTGGCCGTAAACTCCGCTGGATTTACCTTGCTGACCATACCTCCCGCAGCCCCCGACGGCCATTTATCCTCATCATATATCCACAGCTCCAGATCATTTTCTTGGGCTTTATCCACACAGAACTTCACATCCTCCATCCACTCTGTGGAAAGATACTCCGTCTCCAGCCCTTCACGGGAATGAATAAAAAATCCCCCCATCCCCGCCTTCTTAAATCCCTCTATCTGCTCTCCCAGATTCTCCTTCTGAAGCCTGTCATTCCACCCCCAGAAAGGAGCACTCCTATACTCCTTCGGCGGATTCTCAACCAATCCCTTTACCTTATCCAATGTGCCCATCCTTATGTCCTCCTCTTATAGTCCCACATTACATTATTGTTCTAAATTCCCTATTCCATCATCACCAGCACCGTCGCTTTTATTGTATCCATTCGTTACCAATACACAGCGTTTTCGCAACTGATATTCCTAAGCGGGGCATTTCCAGGTGCGCCCTTAACGGAGGCGAGATCCACTGCTTACGAAGACTTAATCGTGAAGGCTCCCCTGAACGATTTAGTCGTAGTTAGCAGTTAGCTCGCCGCAGTGTTGCACCGCCCCGCGTGGAATATCAGCTGCGAAAATGCGTCCGTGCAGCCAATGATACAACAAAAGGGACTGCAAAACAGTCCCTTTCATACTACCCAAGTTCATATTTTACATGAAGTTGTTAGGTATAAACATAATAATATCCGGTACATAAGTAACCAGGAACAACAGCCCGATCATAATAAGCACCATCGGCAAAATCTCCCGTATGACACCCTTGATCTTCGTTTTTCCAAGTCCCGAAACAATAAACAACAGCATACCAAATGGCGGTGTGGAAAGACCGATCATCATGTTCAGGCAGATCACAACGCCGAAATGAACAAGGTCAATGCCCATAGCCTGTACCAGTGGAAGAACCATTGGTACAAATACCAGCTGGATCGTACTTACATCAAGTACACAGCCAAGAAGCAGGAATACGATGTTTACGATAAACAGGAAAATGTACTTGTTATCTGTGATTCCCATAACCAGGCTTGCAACAACTCTCGGAACCTGCTCCAGAGAGATGATGTAAGAGAACAGCATGGAAGTTCCGCAAAGAAGAGCCAGTGTAGCTGTGTTGGCAGCGGATTTCTTGATGATACCCCAAAGCTTTTTCCATCCCAGTGTTTTGTAAATCAGTGCAGAAATGATCAGTGCGTATGCAGAAGCAACAGCACCAGCCTCTGTAGGAGTACAGATACCGGAATAAATTCCACCAAGAAGAATAACAACTGTAAACAGTGCCGGAAGAGCCTGCAATGTAGCTTTCAGGAACTCTCTCTTGCTCATAACCACACCTGCCGGATAATTTCTCTTATGAGAAATAAACGCAACATAGATCATAAGAAGAATGGCAAGTAAAACGCCAGGAACCATACCTCCCATAAACAGCTTACCAATGGAAGCACCGGATAACATAGCGTAAATAACCATCGGAATACTTGGCGGGAAAATTGGTCCTACCGTTGCAGAAGCGGCTGTGATGGCACAGCTAAACTCTGCGTCGTAGCCCTCTTTTTTCATCTGGTCGATCTCCATCAGACCAATACCGGAAGCATCTGCGATAGCAGAACCGGTCATACCTGAGAAAATAAGGGAAATAAATACGTTAACCTGTGCTGTACCACCTTTTAATCTTCCAAGAAGACCATTACAGAAAGAGAACAGCTTGTCTGTTACCTCACCTTCATTCAGCACATTTGCCATGAAAATAAACAGCGGCGCTGCAAGCATGGTATAGTTTGCAAACATGTTACCAGTGATAACGGTAAATACCTGGCCCAGTTTGTCCGGAGCTGCAAGCAGAAAATATGTAATAGAAGCTGCAAGCATGGAAAAAGAAACAGGCATACGGATTATGAAGCAGATCGCCATAACCACAAACAGCATAATAATCGGCATACTCATGATTCTTTTCCTCCTTCCTTGTATTCTTTAAATGCATTTCTGATATTGATACAGGTTCTGACGATGATCTCAGCCAGCATATACATAAATGGTGCAAAAACAACTGTATATGGAAGCTTCAGAACTCCTGTTACCATTTTCTTTCCAACCAAGGACTGGAAACACGGTACAAAACAGGTTACCAGCAGGATTAAAAGAAATGTATTGTAAACTACTTTAAAAATAAACTGGGTACGAGGTTTTACAGCATCGTAAACCAGACCAAATACTACGTGTTCATCAGCTTCCATTGCCTTACCAACGCCGAAGAACATGGTCCACATGTAACCCAGAACAGATACCTCATAACTCCATGTTACAGGGGTTTTGAAAAAATATCTGGATACAATCGTTACCATAAAGGTAAGGAAAATTACCAAAAACGTAATGTTTGGGATAAAAACGCCAAGGAAATCGACGATCTTTTTCCCGATCTTTTTGAAATTATCCACAGTTTCCTCTCCTCTCAGATTCACTTTTCTGCCATCGGTTTGTTCCCTTTTGCAGACACTACTGCAAAAGGTTTCACCTGTGCAGACAGGCAAAAAATCTGTTCTTTGTTAAAAAGCCCAGGCCGTACACACAGCCTGGGACTTTTCTTTGCTATAAGTCAGACAGATGTCTCAAGTTTTGCTGTCAATTCATAGCTGATCACTATGTCTTGCCTGTTGTCACGACAATTCAGTTTACTCTTCTGCGGTTGTTGTATCAGCCATAGCCTGGATTTCGTTGTAAAGATCCATATCCCAGTCTTTGATCATATCTTCGTTTTCCATGTACTTAGCCTGAACTTTTTCTTTAAACTCGTTGATGTCAGGATATGTAACAGTAAGTCCCTGCTCCTCAAAGAATTTGATCAGCTCAGCTTCTCTGTCAAGTCTTGCTGTATCGTTTACATCTCTTGCATATTCCATAGCCTCAGTAACAGCTTCCTGCTGAGCCTCTGTCATGCTGTTCCATGTGTCACCGTTGATACATGGCATGATGGAGTCAACAACGTGGTTTGTGATTGCGATGTATTTTGTTACTTCATAGAATTTTGCACTCTCGATACTTGGAAGCGGGTTATCCTGTGCATCTACAGCGCCAGTCTGAAGTGCAGTATACAGCTCACTGAAGGAAAGTGGTGTCGGGTTTGCACCAAGTGCCTCACCAAGGAACAGCCATGCTTCGGAGTTCGGCATACGGAGAAGTAATCCGTTCATGTCATCGTAGCAGTTGATTTCTTTCTCTCTTGTGTTGATTACACGGCTTCCAAGATAGAAGCTGGAAAGAGGTTTGATGTTCAGTGTCTCTTCAATCTGTGGACGGATCTTGTTAAGTCCGATGTCACCGTTGAGAACGCTTGTCATATGCTCATAGGAGCTGAACAGATATCCGGAAGCAAACATGCTGTAGGACGGAATCTGTGTTGCAATTGTCGGGAAGGAAATATATGCCAGATCTGCATCTCCGTTAAGAAGAGCATCGAACTCGTTCTCGGAAGAGAACAGAGAACCGTTGTCGTAGCATTTACATGTTACGGAACCACCGGATAATTCCTCTACTTTATCTGCAAACTCATACATAGCCTCTGTATGGGAGTCACCGCTTACAGATACTGATGTAAAGATCAGCTCTACTGCCGGGTCATTTGCTGCTGCAGCATCTGCTGCCTGTACACTGATGCTTCCTGTTAACAGCATTGTTGCTGCCATAGCTGTTGATAATACTGCTGCCATTAATCTTTTTTTCATTCTCTCATCCTCCTGATTTTTACACACTATGTGTTTTTGTTTCCTTTTTTTCACGTATATTTGTAACCCCAATTACAAATCTTAAGAAATACCTTTCAGCCGGCCTCACGGTCCCCACCGTTCCGGCAGTTATCTCTGATTACTTTCCAAAAAAGCTCTTGCGGAAGGTCTCTGTGATCGCACAGAACTCTTCGATCTCTAATTTCTTGCTTCCTGTAAGAAGCTTATAATCCTGTCTTCTTGACTGAAGTGTCATCGGCACACCTACCAGATTCATATGGTATTTGCTGTTTACCGGATATACCTGGCACTCAACCATGGAAGCAGCGCCAAGGAAGTTCATAAGCTCCTGTGCTTTCTCCGGCTGCTCTTTATAGTTCTTGCAAAGCCATACATAAAGATCCGGATGGAAGTTTGCCATAACTCCTGAGTATCCTGCACATCCCATTTCCATGCTGCGAAGAAGTGTTGCTGCATTTGCATTGAAGATCTTTAATCCGGTGCCCTCAACTGCTTTGCATTTTGCTTCCAGCTGATCAAGATCACAGCAGGTGTCTTTCAGGAATGCAAATTTCTCAGTCTCTGCACACCATTTGAGAAGCTCTGGTGAAAGAAGTCTCTTGTATGGTGCCGGGCACTCATAAACACCGAACATATCTCCATCAATGTGATCCAGAAGATATTCAATATTTTTCTTAGCTACATCTTCGCTCTCGTTCTCTTTTGCAAACTGATTGGAAATGAAAACATATGCATCTACACCGGCATCGATTACAGTCTGAGCTTCGCGGATCTGATCCTCTACCTTCTCAGCGCAATGTCCGGAAGCAATTACTCCCATGTGCTTTGGTGTATTATTGATAATAAATTTTGCAAGCTCCACTCTCTCCTGTGGGCTCAGCTCAAACATTTCACTGGACTGGCATACTGCGAAGATTCCGTCAACACCGTTCTTGTCATACCACTCAATGATTCGAAGGACTGCATCATAGTCGATCCTGTTGTCCTCTGTAAAAGGTGTGATCATAACCGGCCATACGCCGCCTGCAATTGTTTTTTTCATGCTCTTCTCCCTCTTGATGTTTACTTGTTGCTGTTCACCGGTAACGTTCCGCGATGTGTTTTTATGAACGGAATGAACAACAACATTTACTATCCACTGCAACCGCGCAATTGCTTTTCAACTGTGACTATAGTATAATATAAATAATTTAAAATTGCTTTCAGCAAAATATTTAGTACTATTTTATAACTTTGTACGAAAAAGAATACAAAGCAGCACAGCATAGTGCGGTAAACAAAACAGAGTTACGGTTCACTTCGTTCACAGTAACACACTTCGCGGAACGTTACCAGTGAACAGTAGTAAAACAGACTGCAACACAATAATTCACGGACATAAGAAGAGGCGACTTGAATGGAACAGGAAATATTTGACGATTACATATGGAACGAACATAAAAAAATATTAACAGCAGATAAACATAAGATCCCGGGGCTTAGAAATCTTTCTCATTTTACACCTATGGCACCTGGCGTTCCGGTTCCTCTGCATTATCACTCTGATATCATCGAGCTTCATTTCATGGTGAAAGGCCAGCGCAAGACTTACGTTATGAAAGGCGGCGTTCGCACCAGCTACTGTGCTACCGGAAATAACCTTTTTATCACCAGACCTTATGAGCTTCATACTACAGGACATATTGCCCAGAACCGCTGCGAATTTTTTGCAATGCAGCTGGATCTGAAGGAGCACGATAATTTCCTTGGTCTGAACCAGCATTACAGCAATATTTTGTGCCATCGGCTTCTGAATATGGATCAGCACCTGTACCATGTAGGCAGTTCCCAGATTTCCATGCTGCGCACTGCTTTTAACCTGATTTCTTACGGAACAGAAGGCGACTCCATTGCCGGTGTCCAGTATCTGACCTGTGTACTTGCCAGTCTGAACTACCTGACTGCAGTTCCAGCCCAGGAAGAGATCAATGAACAGCTGAACAGTGACATCGGACATGCGCTGAAATACATTGAACAGAATATTGAAAACCCCATTACACTTCAGGAGCTTGCCCAGGCATCCAACTATTCTCTATCCCGTTTTAAAGCCAAATTTAAAGAAGAACTGGGAATTACTCCTGCTGAATACATTACCCTCCAGAAAATGGATCGGGCACAGATGCTTCTGAAGACTACAAATGATTCCATTACAGATATTGCTTACCAGCTGGGCTTTTCTTCCAGCAATTACTTCTGCTCTGTTTTCAAAAAAACCCTGAGCTACAGCCCGGCGGCATACCGCAAAAGTTTTTCCCAGTCATAGAAAATGCTGCAAAATCATTGCAAAAATGATTTTGCAGCATTTTTTTATTCCGCGTCCAGAGCGTGTTTGAAAATCATTCCCACAATCTGCGCGCCCTGCTTTGCTGTATATTTTTCCCGGATTCAGCTGCAGCAGCTGAATCCGGGCTCAATACCCTTACTATTCTGGCTTTGCAATATCACCTGTTTAATTGATTGCAAAGGTCTGCTGTGTATCATAAAATCCGTCCTGATACATGACGTAGATTTCATAATTATCTGCATTCATTCCCTGAAGAGGCACCGGGATATTTTCATAGAAATCCAGAAATGTTTCCATATGCAGACGAACCTCTGTTGTATCATAAACATAGGTATTCTTCGCCCCTTTAAAAATGATCTGGGAAATCTGATGATCATAGGTCCCTATATAGAGCACTTTTCCAGTGATGTTATATGTCAGGGTATCTGCCGGAAGCACCTGATCCGGTTTCTTGTTCCACAGCCATTTCCAGGTCTTCACCGGCTGCCACAATTCTCCTTTGATATAATTCTCATCCAGCTCCATAGGACTTGCAAGATCGTTGTAATCAATCCGCATTTCCTCTGCACGGTAAAAGGTTTTCTTAAGACAATACTGATTCAGGACCTTCTCTGTATCGTAGTCAAACTCGTAGGTCATTCCCTTCCAGCCGTTTTCTGCATTTGCCACATGACCGCACATTCCGAAGAAATGATTGCTGTCAGCCTCATAAATCGCTGCGGATGTAATCTTGGACCATACCGTAGGAATCTTCTTAATCTGCTTCACAGTACCTTCTGCCTCATTTACAGAATATACCAGCAGGTAGGATTCCTCTGTCTTGTCATAATAGTCGATGTCTTTCTTCCTTCTCCACAGGAAATGGTTATCAAACATGGTGATTTCTATAGTCTGGTTATCGCCATCCAGATCTGTATCAATCTGATATGCTGTATGCTGCTGGAACTGATAAATGAAATCGCCATCTGCTTTCAGCACATATTTTTCATAGTCTGTGCCTTCCCAGAATCTTGGATCGCAAAGAATCCACTGGATTTCCTTGGTTGTCCAGTTTACTTTGATCACAGATTCCAGATTGCGGACACTGAGCAGAACGGTATCTGTCTCCGGCTGATAGGAAACCGTATTAATATGAGCCCAGTCAACCAGATTCTCGTATTTACATTTAATAATATCCTGAAGTTTCAGTTCATTTACCACCGCACCTGTCTGCCGGTCGATTTCCTCAACTTTATCTTCACAGTGGCTCTGCATGGAGCTTGTAAGCACCAGAAGATTTCCGCCTGGCTCCTTCTCAATTACCTCATGATGACTGCCCCCGGAAAGATAATACATGTTGTAAGCTCTTCCCAGATAATCCAGCTCATAAAGATTGGTAGACTGGGGCTTCTCCAGGTTCGGAACATATCCGGCAGTATCCTGCCAGATCATTCTGCAGTTGGAAAGCATATAAAGGCCATAGTTTCCGGTCTCTTTGTTCATATACCAACGAATATCTCCCATGCAGTCATATGCAAAAGGAAGATGAGTGCTCTGTCCGTAAACCATGGTCAGATCATATGCAGATTCCCCACTGGTCTCCACAGGTTCGATCACATCCGTAAGAGATTCCGGCAAAGCTTCTGTTATAATGGTGATCTCCTGGGAATCCTTCACTCTGCCAGAATCATCCAGAAGTTCCAGTACTACTGTATTATCCTCTCCCGGATAAAGACCAATAATGGGCACTCTGTGTGAACTGGCCGCATCTATCTCTCCGCTGATGTCTGCTGCTGCAGTTTTTCCTTTCACAGTAAAGCGCACTCCATACTCTTCTTCTGTGTCAAAAAGTACTACTGCAGTTAATGGGGAAATCTGATATGGGTTGAGAATAACCATGGGATCATCCCATGTATATCCATTTTCCTGCTCTGCCTGCAGCTGTTGGTCAATCTCATAGGAGGTTGCCACCAATGTTTTCGTCTGAGGGATTTCTGTCTGGATATCATTCGCGGAATCATCGTTTTCCTGAATGGAAATCGTGTCATCCACATCCATGGTAACATTCAGCTTCTGACCGTAATAGCCATATTTTTTCTTCCGTTTTTCTTTTACAGAATAGGGAATTTCCTGATTGGTAAGTTTCATGTAAGTATTATAAATTCCCCGCCGCTTTTTCCAGCAAAGGCCTGCAAACAATGCAAGCAGCACCAGAAACAGAAGCAGAATGGTGATTTTTTTCTTTTTGCTCCATTTTTTCATACTGTAAGCTCCTCAAATTTTTGTCGTTATGTCCGTACAGGCTGCAAAGCCTGTAACGTCAAAATGGGTTCAAGGCTCTTGAACCCATTTTGACAAATTATATACTTATGCCTGACTGTACATATATCCCGTATTATAAAGAACACCGTCCAGTTCCAGGTAAATATCCCATTTCTGACCTTCCAGCCCGTCAACTGCCGTCCAGCCCTTAACTGTAACATTTGTTCCGTCATCTCCTTCAGAAGGAGTCTGTGTCAGCTGATAAGCTCTCTGGGACTCACCGCTTATCAGGATCATCTTTCCAGCCTGCAGATCTGCTGCTGCGGTCTGGGTCTGGAAGCTTCCGTTCACACTGATCTTGCTTCCATCCAGCAGGAAATTCCAGCCATCTGGCAAAGCCTCTGCGGTGCTCACATCAATACTGCTTTCCTCATAACTTGTCTCTCCAAGAGAACCAAGCACCTCCGGAACTGCGGATGGATCATATTTTCCTTCTGTATAAAGGGGCATGCGGAAAGAACGATAGGTCAGCGCATTATAAGTGTCACCGGAGATCGTCAGTTCAAAGCTCAGCTCTCCATTATCTACCTGATCGATATGTGTGGTCTTGGTCAGTCCCTGTACAAACATATCTTTCGGGTAATAATCACTGCGGTTTTCTTCATCGCTATGCAGGTGGGAGCCAGCTGTGATCCACAGATGATCCTGTGTTCCATCCAGGGAAACCACACCGGAAATCCAGTCCGAATACCAGTCGGCGCCTCGCTCTTTACCATACTCAGTTACCTGGAAAACGGTCATGTTCTCTGTATCAATCTGATAAACAACCGCACGGGAATATACGTTATCACCACTTACACGGTTATCGCCATCCACACGTTTTACCTTGGCAGTACCATTGTCAAAAAGAGCAATATCTCCATTATCCAGAATGGAAACATTATGCTGTGCATAGAACCATTCGAAATCTTCTCCTTCCGGAGTAAAGAAGTAAGACGGATCCACACCATCCCAGCCTGTAGGATCTCCAAGGATCCATGCCAGGGATTTGTCCTCTTTATTTACTGCTACAATGGCATCTTTGTGTCTTGCAGAAAGAAGAACCAGATCATTCTCTACATCATAGGCAAGACCATTATTATGGAACCAGTCAGCTTCTTCACTTCCGTCTGAATCCATAGAAGCAGACTGTCCATCTTCCTGGCTGATGAGATCTTTCATGTCAAGCTCCCATACAACATCACCGGTCTCGCGGTCAATTTCTACCACGTAGTCCTCAACTGTGCTTAAGTCCGGGCTGTCAGAAGCCACCAGGAGATTGCCATCCGGAAGCTCCACGAAATCGTGATGCTGGCCACCAGGAATCATGTATTCGCGGTAAATTTTTCCCAGAAGGTCGACTTCGATCATTCCTTCTTTATAGTAGCTGCTCTTCAGCACATAGGATGCAGGCATGAGAAGATGCCCGTTCTCCAGCTGGTGAACTCCGAGAGTTCCGCCAATATTGGTAAAGAATCTGATATCTCCGGCCGCATCTACTCCATACAGGGTTCCCATAGTGGAGCAGACAAAAGTCAGGTTCGAATAATCGTAACTTGCCTCACTTTTCATCTCTGTCTGGATTGTACCGTAATCAACACCTATATCTTCAGTTGTTACTTCAAAGGTAGCAGAAGTTCCATCATCCAGAGTGATTACAACCTCTGTGGTATCATTGTTGTAAAGACCATAAATCGGGACGATATGCTCCGTTGCCTCCTCAAAAGTTCCCGTCACATCGTTCTCTGCGGATTTCCCTTTCACAGTAACAGTTCCGCCGCAGGCTTCCTCTGTGGAAAAAACGGCAACTGCACTTAAAGGGGACATTCCATATGGATTGACTACAATCAGAGCCTCATCAAGACTGTAGCCGTTTGATGCCTCCTGAAGAAGTGCTTCATCAACAGCAGTCTGCTGTGCAAACCGGTCAGTTACTTCCAAGGCTGTCGCCTGGGACTGGGTATCTGCTGTTTCTGCTGCCTCGGAATCTGCATTCTCTGCATCCTCGGCAGTTTCTGTTTCCGGCTCATCTGTTTCTGTCTCTGCTGTAGTTTCTGTTTCTGCTGCAACTGTAGTAATAGAACCCGCTGTCATTGTCATCATTACAAGTATTGCAGCCAGTTCCCGATATCTTTTATTCTTCATGCCAGCCTCCTGTGCAATTTTATGATTTCTCAAACACGATCTAATACAAAATCCGCATTTTCATACCACCGTCATGGCAGCAGACGGATTGTCTGCATTTTTTATCATCCTTATAATGCGCAGTGATATTCCTCTGCCTCAAATGGATAGCTAAGCTCCAGACCTTCTGCATTCTCGTCAATCTCAAATGCGATCCAGCCCTCGTTGGAACCGAAATTCAAAGTGGTTCCTGCCATACGTGTCATACCAAGCTCTGAAATGAATTCATCATCCATTCTGCTGTATTCATTTCCTTCACTGTCAGTCAGCTTCAGATTCGCCCAGTCCAAAGTCTCCTTGCTGCCGTCTTTCTCGATCTTCAGCTTAATCATACAGAAAGTCTTGCCTGCGTCAGCCTCTTTCTTGTAGTCGCTTGTCTCCACACCTGTATAGCCAAGTTCTACGCTTACATTCTCAAGAGAGGAATTGATCTCCACATCTTCTACTGTAATATTCCATCCTGCTGCAGAAACAACCTCGCCGTATGAATCACTGTTTGCAGTCTGGGCTGCTGTACCAGCAGAACTTCCTGCTGCTTCTGTCTCCTTGCTGTCGGCCACCTCTGCACTGTCTGCTTCTGTTGAATCACTACTTGCCGAATCCTCACCTGTACTCTCTGCTTCTGCAGCTGTGTCATCTGCCTCTGCACTGTCTTCTTCAGCGGAATCAGTACTTGCAGAATCTTCACTTGTATCTTCTGCTTCCGTGCTGTCAGTCTCTTCCTTGGCATCAGCATTGTCTGCGGCAGCTTCTGTCTTGGTATTCTCTTCCGTCTTTGTATCATTTGTGCCACCACAACCAGCCATTAAACCAGCCACCAGAACGGCTCCCATTACCTGTAATAAAACTTTTTTCTTCATTTTTTTTACTCCCTTTATTTTTCTGGTATAACTTCATTTACCTGGAGCATGTTTGAAATAAATATTCTGCCGAATGTGCCGGAATCATTTTTCAAACACGCTCTGGTCGTGTTATCAACTATTATAACATAGTTCCGCAATAAAGCAGAAACACTTTCTTAATATTGCCTGTAAAAATTTAAAGTTTTACTATTTCCACCATTCACAGCAACACGCTTCGCAGAATGTTACCAGTGAACAGCAGCATTAAATCACTTAATTTTTATATTTTGTTCCAAATCATAAAATTCGTTCTGATATACAACATAAATCTCATAATCATCCGCTTCCATTCCCTGCAGCGGTACCGGAATGTTCTCATAGAACTTCAGGTAAGATTTCGTATGAAGACGGATGTCTGTAGTGTCATACACATAAGTATTTTTCTTTCCATGAAAAATAATCTGGGAAATCTGGTGATCATAAGCGCCTGCATAAAGCACCTGTCCGGTAAGATGCAATGTAATCTCGCCGTCATCCAGTACCTGTTCCGGCTTCTTCTGCCAGAAGAACCAGGTCGCTTTTACAGGCTGATATAATTCTCCCATAATATAGTTGTCTTTTATTTCCATGACTGCTGCCAGATCATTCCAGTCAATTTTCATCTCTGATGCGCGATAATAATAGCTTTTGATGCTGAACTGATTGATCAGCTCTTCTGTATCATAGTCAAACTCATAGTTCATTCCTCTTCGTTTATCTTCAGAATCCTTCACATGACCGCACATGCCGAAAATATGATTACTGTCAGCATCATAAATAGCAGAAGAAGTAATGGTAGACCATACAGTAGGAATCTTTTTAATCTGCTTTACTGTCTTTTCTGCTTCATTTACAGCATAAACCAACAGATAAGATTCTTTTTCACCATCAAAGTATTGCAATACATCGGACTTTCGTACTTTTACATAATGATTATCAAACATACTGACTTCTATTGTCTGGTCATCTCCATCCAGATCTGTTTCCAGCTGGTAGGCAGTATGCTGCTGGAACTGATAAACAAAATCCCCTTCCGGCTGAAGCACATATTTCTCATATTCTGTACCCTCCCAGAATTTCGGATCGCAGAGAATCCACTGGATTTCCTTTGTCGTCCAGTTCAATTTGACCACAGATTCCAGATTTCGCGGACTGATCACAATGGTATCTGTCTCCGGCTGATAAGACACGGTGTTTAAATGAGTCCAGTCAACCCGGTCCTCATATTTCCCTCCAAAAATGTCTTCCATTATCAATTCATTTACAACTTCACCGGTCTGTCTGTCAATTTCCTGGATTTTGTCCTCAATGTGTCCTTCCAGGGAACTGGTCAGGACCAGAAGATTTCCATCCGGCTCTTTTTCGATTACTTCATGGTGATTTCCACCCGCCACATAGTACATGGTGTAGGCGCGTCCCAGATAATCCATCTCATAGAGATTGGTTGTCTGCGGTTTGGCCTGGGATGGCATAAAAGCTTCATTGGAGGCAACTATCATCCTGCTATTTGACAGCATATAAATTCCAGAAGTAAATTCTCCGCTCATGTACCAACGGATATCTCCCATACAGTCATAAGCAAATGGGAAGGTTGTCCGCTGTCCATATACCATAGTCAGTTCAAATGCAGATTCACCGCTTGTTTTCACCGGTTTCACAGCATCATCCAGTTTATCCGGAAGTTCATCCGTTGTAATAGTGATTTCCTGGGAATCTGTAACCTTGCCTGATTTATCCAGAAGCTCCAGAACAACTGTATTTTCCATTGCCGGGTAAAGACCGATCACCGGTATTCTGTGTGAAACAGCAGATTCCACTTCTCCGCTGATATCTGCGGCTTCCGTTTTTCCCTTGACCGTAAAACGTACCGCACACTCTTCTTTTGTGTCGAAAATAATCACCGCTGTCAATGGAGAAACCTGATAAGGATTCTGGATCACCATAGGCTCCTCCCAGCTGTATCCATTCTCCAGCTCTGTCTGCAGCTGCTGATCGATTTCATAAGAGGATGCTATACGTGTGGCTTCTTTTGGAATATCTGTTTCGATCTCATTTGCAGAACCGTCATTCTCAGTTATGTAAACCGGATTTTCCAGATTCATGGAAGCATTCAATTCCTGGTCATAATATCCATATTTTTTCCTTCTTTTTTCCTGGACAGAATAAGGAATCTCCTGACCAGTAAGCTTCATATATGTATTATAGATTCCACGGCGCTTTTTCCAGCATAGAGCGGCAAACAGCACAGCTAAAATTAAAAATATAATAAATACTGCAATTTTTGTTTTTTTATTCCACTTTCTCATTTTCCCAAATCCCTGATTTCCGGAAGCTGAAGCCAGAACAGCACTCCGTTCTCCATATTTTTAGCTCCGCAGCTTCCTTTATGTTTATCCACGATCTTTCGGACCACAAAAAGTCCAAGACCAATGTTACGTACTTCATTCTCAGATGTGACTGGTTTCTTCTTCTGGGAAGTTGTGTAAAAGCTGTCCCAGATATGCTCCATCTGCTCTTCTTTAATCTGCTCTCCATCGTTGTAGACTTCCATACGTATCTGCTTTTTCTCTTTCTTCAGAGTAATCCGGATCCGCTTTCCCTGCTCTGTGTGCTGAAACGCATTCATCAGATAATTGTTTACTGCTCTTTCCAGATACATGCGGTTTCCGTATGCGAAACAGTTCTTTTCGATTTCCTGTTCCACTTTGATCTCGTTTTTGCGGAACATAGCATCATATCGAAGAAGCAGATATTCTATCATTTCTGATACATTTACACGGCTCATTTCCATAGAACTCATCTGATTGTCCAACATGGAAAAATCAAGGAGTTCTCCTACCATTCTGGACATTTTGTCCAGCTCCTCGTGAATGGAAGAATAATAGTAGGAACGATCAATCTTATCTCCTGCGATTTCCAGCATTTCCACCTGGCTGGACACTACTGCAAGAGGTGTTTTTAATTCATGGGAAATATTCGCCACAAATTCTCTCTGGCTTTCCAGAAGCTGATAGTCAGACTGCTTTGCTTTTTTCTCGGTACTTGCTTTACTCATTTTTTCCAGGAAATAGCTTAATCCCACCATCAGAAGCAAAACAACCGCCAGATATAATCTGGTTCCCTCAATCACTTCCAGAACTGACTGAACATCTTTCCGCAGGTAAACATAGAATGTATGTCCATCCTGTATAATCTTCCCACGAAACATCAGAATATGCCGGGATTCCATGCGACGCTGTTCCAGGGTTCCTTCTTCTGTGTACTGGGCAATTTTGTTTTCTATGTACTTACGGGACTGCATAGTTTTCAGAGATGATCTGGACGTATAAATCTGCTCATAATTTTCATTCGCAATTATAGTCTCAAATTTTTCTTTCTGATAATCACCAAGTGTTTCTTCGTCGTCCTCGCTAAGCTCCTCAAGATCCATGTCATGGATATCTTCATACAGCTGACGCATGATTCTGGCCTTTGATGAAGTATATATGGGATAACAGCACACGCTATACAGCATGACTGCCACCGCAAAGGCAATAATCTGAATCCACAGAGCTTTCCCAGCTCTCCAGAAATTTTTTTTAATTTTCATGAATGTCCTCCCCGAAGATGTAGCCCACGCCGTAAACAGTCCGGATATAATTGCAGCCTTCTCCCATTTTTTTCCGCAGCTGCTTCACCAGAGTATCAATGGTCCGCACATCACCTGTATAATCGTATTCCCACACCGCATTCAGTATGGTATCTCTTGGCAGAACAATTCCCGGATGCTCCATGAAGTAAACCATCAGATCAAATTCCTTCCTGGTGGTGGGGATATGCTGCTCTTTGTAAAATAAAAGCTGTGCATTTACATCTGCCTGCAGATCGTTGTATTCCACCATAGTCCGCAGCTTCCCGGCACGCTTCAGCACCGCCTCAATGTGCATTTTCACAAGTGCCAGAGTAAAGGGCTTGGTGATATAATCATCCGCACCTTTCTCAAATCCGCTCATCTGGTCTGCCACTGCCGACCTTGCAGACAAAATAATAACCGGAACCTCCGATATTTTCCTGATCTCTTTCAATACGGTATATCCGGAAATATCCGGCAGCATAAGATCCAGAAGGATCAGATCCACCTTCTGCTTATTCTGGCAAAAATATTCCAGGGCTTTGTTCCCGGTCAGTGCTGTCTCTACTTCATAGTTCTGAATCCTCAGAAAGTCAGAAATCGTCTGTGCTAATTTCGGTTCATCCTCTACAACAAGAATCTCTATTTTTTTCACGGCTCTTTCCTCTCTCTTAAAGCCTGTCGCTAGAACGTGTTTGAAAAAGGCTTTCTGTATTTCAAACAGGCTTCAATGCTCTGTAAATCGTTGCGGTTTCCTATCAGACAGAAGCCACAATTTACTTTAATATAGTATCATGTGATTTTGATGGAAATATGAGAAAATAAGTTTTCTTTCGGCGCAGAAAAATAAAAATACCACAAAATCACCATTTCCCGTGACTTTGCGGCATTTTTTTAAGCAACCACTTCCAAAATCCGTTTTCTCATGACTCCTAAAGAACCTCTATCTGGCAGGCTTTCATCGCTTCCAGCGCCCGCTCATGGCTCTCCGGCGTCACTCCGGCGCAGCAAAGAGAGTCTACCATGATCGGTACCTCCGGCAAAAATGCTTTCAGCAGCATGGCATTGGAAATCACACAGATATCTGTGCAAAGCCCTACCAGTGTAATACTGTCAATGGTCTCTGATTTATTAAATTCTTTCAGAACTTTTCCCAGGGTTTCGCTGCCAAAGGTTGGCTTGTCAATGGGTCCGGACTCCAGAAGCTCTGCGATCTCCTCCCGGATCTCCCAGCCGTAGGTGCCGCGGATGCAGTGCTCTACAGGAAGCATTCTGCCCTCCTGGGTCTGCAGATAATCCCCACTGTGAGTATCCCTGGTCGCCAGCACAAGACCATTGAAATTCTTCACTCTGTCCACCACATTAGGCACAATGGCTTCCGCCTCCGGTGTACCAAGCGCTCCGTCAATAAAATCATTCTGCATATCGATCACAACTAAAATATCCATATTTTCCCCCGTACTTCACATGTTTTTTGACAGAATTTTTCTTAATTCATCCCAAACACCACATATTTTTGTAAAACTTATTTAAATTAACTATACCACTTTATTGGAATTTCGTATACCGAAACGGTCAGATTTCTGAAAGATTTTAAAAATTTTCCAAACATTGCGGATAATAATGTTTTGATGAATCTCTTCGCATATAGTATAATACAATTAACAACCATAAAAATTTAACACCGCTCACATACAAGGAGAATTACCATGACCAAGGAGAAATCCCCTGCCCGCCAGGGACCAAGATACATTTTCTATTTTCTGATGCTCGCCATTCTTGGATGGTTCATTTTCATGCAGTTTTTCGGTGCTGATGAAAGAACTGTCAGCGGAAACTCTCCGTCCCTCCTCTATCCCGGAACCTTTACCTGGGAAAAATCTGACGGCACCACTGAAGAAATCACAGTTCCCGGTTCCTATGATGTTCCCGCAGGCGAAACCATGGTCATCACATCTACCCTTCCGTCAGATTTTGATGCCTCATCTATAGCGATTCGTTCCTCCCTGCAGGACGTAAACATATACATAAACGGCACCTTAAGAGAACAGTACAGCACCAGTAAAACCCGTCTGATTGGGAAAAATTCCGCCAGCCGTTTCATTTTCTGCTCCACCTCCCATGAAGATGCCGGAAAGGAGCTCCGCATTGAACTGACCACCTACACCTCCAACTATTCCGGTGTTGTGAACCAGATTTTTTGCGGAGATAAAGCGGACATCTGGCAGTTGATCTTCAGCCATTACGGACTGGCCACTTACATCGCATTTTTTACCCTGTTTTCAGGACTGACTACCATCCTTTTCAGCCTTACCCTTGGTTTTGTGTACCACACAAGCTTTGACATGGAATATCTTGGCTGGTGTATGATAATGGGAGCAACCTGGATGCTGGGTGAGTCCAAGATCCGCCAGCTGCTGATCCCAAACTCATCTGCCCTGGCTTCCTTATGCTTCGTTATGATTCTTCTTGGACCGATTCCCCTTCTGCTTTATGCAGACAATATACAGAATGGGCTTCACCGCAGACTTTATCATATTGTAATCGGAATCTCCCTGCTGGATTTTACAGTCTGCTCTATTCTGGCCATAGCAAATATTGCAGACTACATTGAAACCCTCCCCCTGGGGCAGATCATACTGATAGGTACATTCCTGATGGTGTTTATCCATCTCTGCCTCTACATCCGCCACAGAAAAAAAGCCTCAAACCATCTTCTGCTCCTGGCTCATTTGCTCGTTTTGCTTTGCGTTGCTGCTGAATGTGTCTCTGTATAATTTGTCACATCCCTGTCCGGTCTTTTTATCGGCATTGGAATGCTCATTCTGCTGTTTGTCAACATTGTCCGGACTCTCCGAAGCATTCAGCATATAGAGAATGCGCGCCAGCAGCTGGAGCTGGAACACAAACAGAAGCAGACAGAGAACCATTCCCTGCAAATGATGCAGACTTTGTCCACCACCATCGAGGCTAAAGACGAATACACCCGCGGACATTCCTACCGGGTGGCAGAATATGCCGCACTTATTGCCGCCGAGCTTGGATGGTCTTCAGAGGAAATCCAGCAGTTAAAGCATGCCGCTTACCTTCATGATATTGGAAAAATTGGTATTCCGGATCTGATCTTAAACAAGCCCTCCAGACTTACAGATGACGAGTATAATCTGATAAAAAAACATACCGTCATCGGTGCAGAAATACTGAAGGATATTACCTTTGTCCCTCATATTGTTGAAGTGGCCAGAAATCATCACGAACGGTATGATGGAAATGGATATCCAGACGGGCTTTCCGGTGTCGAAATTCCCATTCATGCACGCATCACCGCAATGGCAGACAGCTATGATGCCATGAATTCCCGCAGAATTTACCGAAATGCACTTCCTCCGGAAATGATCCGGGAGGAAATCAGTAAGAACCGCGGAAAGCAGTTTGACCCGGAAATTACAGATGTATTTTTGAAATTGATAGACGAAAACCGCCTAATTCTGGATAACCAGCTTTCACCAGAAACAGAGACTGCAGCACAGCCTGAAATTGACAATACCATCAGCAAATTTATTTCTGATGTGGTTACCACCATAAAGAACCAGGAAGAAACCAAGCATTATGATCTGCTCACCGGGCTTCCTATGCGAGCCCTTGGAGAACAACTGATCGCCGAATTTATGAAAGAGCACAGCGGCTGCCTTGTTTTTCTGGATATGGATAATCTGAAAAAAATCAATGATATTCATGGGCATAAAGCAGGCGACCGGGCTCTGAAAAATCTCGGCAATCTGCTTTCCCGTTATACAATTGACGGACTCGCCTGTCGTCTGGGTGGAGATGAATTTCTTCTTTTTCTTCCGGATGTAACTGCAGAATATGTTTCAGACACCATGACGCAACTGTTTAAACAGTTCCACGCCATTGCACAGGCAGATACAGAAATCCGCTATGCTTCCCTTTCTGCCGGTCTTTGCCTGTGTACCATCGGCGACACCTTCGCAGACTGCTACGCCAAGGCAGATAAGGCTCTGTATTTTGTGAAGCAGAATGGGAAAAACCAGTTTTCCTTCTATCAGCAGATTAACTACCAGGCTCCTGGCTCTGCAAGCATTGCAAGAGATCTTCGCCAGATTGCAGATTCCCTCCGCCAAAGCGGAAGCTACGCAGGTGCCCTGGATCTTAACTACCGGGATTTTTCCAGGCAGTATGAATACATGAACCAGCTGATCATACGAAGCAGCTGCCGCTGCTACCTGGTAATGGTTACCATGGAAACTGCCGCTGACACTCTTCCTCACATTGAGGAAATTGAGCAGGCACTTTCCCAGATGGAACAATCCATCCGCCAGACTATCCGCCGTGTTGATGTCTGCACCCGTTATAGTGCCATGCAGTACCTGATCATTCTGTTTGAGCCAATCGAAACCCAGATTCCAAACATCATGGATCGTATTTTCATACAATACTACAAACACTCCAAAAGCCACAGCTTCCAACCAGGCTACGAGTATCTGACTATGACAGAGATGAAGGAAAATGATGACAAATAGAAACGATTGATGTTGTAAAGAACAGGAAAAAATGCTTGCAGACAAGATATATAATCCAAGCGATATGTATTCTGTTTTTAAGGCTGTGACTATAGAAAAAAGCTTTTGCAAGATGTGCGTTACAATTTGTGGGAAATTTGCCCGGATGAGAGCGTTGTAGTGGACTACGGCAACCGAATTTGAGCAAAATATACCAAAAATAAGCTCATAGCTTCAAAGGGACTGGAATGCTCCAGCCCCTTTTCCCAAATAATAATATACAATTTTTCGTTCCTTTACAGCTATACAGACATCTTATTACATTTTACCTCGGCCATCTTTCTTCCTTCGATGGCAATGGACAATATTTTGACATCTCCTTGTCTTCCTGATACCAGTAAGCTACACTTGAAACATCATCCTGACGTTCAAATAACCCATTATGAGACATTCCAATTTGCTGAACCGTCACTTTAATATTCTGCTGGAAATAAATCGGATCCGGAATATGAAATCTATACATTCCCCGCATTGGTGGACAATCATCATTATGATACGGATGAACTGTTAAATCATCATGATTAGAATAATAAGGATATCCCAGAAATGGAGTCGAATACGTCTGCTCTGTCATTTTTTCCTGGTTCTCTTTTGCAAAGCTCCAGGATCCTCCCACGTAATCTTCCATTCCAGTTCCACAGATGGTAGGATATTCCTCATCTCCGTCCAAATAAAATTTTACTTCTCCTTCTCCCCACCAATATCTTTCCAAGGTCTGTAGTGCCAGATAGGTTCCTACATAAATTCCCTTTCCATATACATTATCCAAAATCGTATAATCTTTCTTTTTAACAGTTACAGATTCTCTGTTCCATTTTGCGAAAAAGTATAACATGGTATCTGGCAATGTATCATAAAGGCAGTAATCAATCTGATAGAAAAACGCAGGAATTACATTTTTATGTTGACTAACCAGCTCAATTCTGGCTTTTTTCCTAAATGGCATTGAAAAATAAGAATTTAATCCTCTTGATGGTGCAACTACTATTGGGTAGGAATTAATATAACATTCTTTTCCGAATCCACAGCAAAAAAAATCACCCAGTGGTACTTCTACTGCCGGATTTTTGGCATCGTCCCAAAACATGCGCAAAATAAGATCCCTCAGTACAAAACAGTCTCCATCAGTTGTTTTATTATCCACAGTAATCCAAATGTGATTAATTACTCCACATCCTGAAATATCCGCAAGCACAGTAGTACTTCCAGGTTCTACGTTTTTAAGACATGGACTTCCCTTTCTTCCCTTTCCAAGATTACTGGAAGCCATTCCTCCTTTTCCCTTTTCGCCTGTGGGATTTTCTGCATTAATTGCTCTCGATTTTCCAAATACGCCATATGGTAAAATATCTTGAAATATATTCATCATTTGCTCCTATCTGCAACATTCTCACTCTGCGCTATTTTTTACTATCCTATTTTGTTCTTTTCCCTCAAAGACTTCAAATTCATCAATCTGAACTTCCCCATATTCCACAAAAACACCAGTATGTCCTGCTGTATAAGCATAGCACCTACCGCACAAAGCCACATCATCCACGTAAACAACCACAATGTCATTTGAAGTTAATAACGTAATTTCAGCATACTGTTCCATTCTGAAATGAATTGGTCTTTCCTCATCAAAAAACTGATCTTTTTCTGTTTTTCCAGACCTCTCAAAAACAATTTTATTATGGCTGATTTCCAGCCGAAGCTGACACCACTGTTCCATCCTGGCTCCATCTATATGAAACATAATTCCCACTGCCTGAGTTTCTTTTGTCCATCTTAGCACAGCTTTTATCATACAAACATTTTTCATTGGTGAGATTTCAATATGGCCAAATCCGTCCTGTGCCTTTCCATTTATTACTCTTCCAATATCCCATTTTCCACATTTAGGAACTATATTATGTGTTAACGGAATTTTAAATTCCTGACGGATTGTATCTGGTAGTTTTACTCCAAGCTCTCCATTTTCTCTTTGGATCAGTTCATGAACAATTACATTTCCGCCCCATACATATTGACCATCATTTTTGCAGTCTTTTCTAATAGACTGCCATCCTACCAGATAACGACTTTTTCCATCCGATACAGTTTTTGCAGCGTAAAAATCTCTTCCATCAAATTTGTCATCCCACATAGGCGTTATCCAGGGACCATGAAAGGAGTCTGCAATTTTATATTTTGTCTCCCACTGTTTTTCATAAGAAGAATATGTAAGATACCATTTTCCATTTAGCTCAAAGCAGTCCTGACATTCCATTGTAGGATATATACGTGGGGAGCAAATTGTATCATAATACTCCCAGTTAAGAATATCATCCGATACATATACTGCAGTACACCCACTTCGATTTTTATCTCCATCTTTTTCACATGCGGTAATCAGCATCATATATTTTTTTTCCGTTTCATTCCAAAATACATGTGGATCTCTCCAATGTCTTCCTGCAAAATGTTCTTCGTCAGGATAAAAAGCAAATGTCTTATCTTTTTCCCACGTAAGCAAATCCTTACTTACAGCTCTAAGAATTCCCTGCTCGTATTTGCCCTTTTCTCCTCGGTTTCCTTCACAAAATCCGGTATAATAAAAATAGTACAGCCCCTGGCATTTACAAACACTTCCTGTAGCCGCATGCCAGTCCTGTTCTAATGGAGTTCCGTTTTGTAGAACAATTCGAAAATTATCATAGTGTACAAAATCTTTTGTTTCCACTGCATAAATACAATATTTATATAAATATAAAAATGTATAGACACCGTTCTCATAAAAAGGCATTAAATCTCCACACATTTCTCCATGTGGCATTCCTTCATATTGATATTCCGGTGTATAAAAAATATAGCTGCATCCATTCATAAATTTTTCTCCTATTATCAGCCCTTAACTGCACCAGCTACAACGCCCTCAATAATATGTTTTTGTAATGCAAAATACAAAATTAAAATAGGAATAATTGATAATACCATTCCTGCCATCATCAGACCATAATCTGATGAAAAGTCTCCATGAAAAGACTGTGCAGCAATCGGAAGCGTATATAATTCTTTTTTTACCAAAACAAGACTTGGTAAAAGATAATCATTCCAAATCGCCAATGAATCAATAATTACTAAAGTTACAACCGTAGGTTTTAAAAGTGGCAAAATAACCGAACCATAGATTTTTAATCTTGATGCCCCATCAATTTTAGCAGCTTCTTCCAGTTCCATTGGTATAGAGCTTATAATCGCACCATGGAACATAAAGGTTCCCATACTTACTCCAAATCCTACATGCAGACATATCAACGTAATCTTACTGTTAAGGACATGTAGTACCGAACCATATACTGACACAATCGGTATCATCAAAACCTGAAATGGTATTACCATAGACAAGATCATCATCGAAAAAAATAATTTATTGATTTTCCATTTACACCTTGCAAAAAAATATGCAGTCATACTTGACAAAACAGTAATTAATAAGACGCTTACCACTGTAATTATCAATGAATTCATAAATACGCTTCCAAAATTCATTCTTTTCATTGCCAAAATATAGTTCCCAGGTTGAAAACCTTCAGTTCCTATAATGGACAATGGATTTTTAATTACATCTCTTTTGCTTTTGAATGAATTAATAAGTACTAAAAAGAAAGGAAAAATATATACCACTAATAATATACTTAACAATATATATTGGGAATTATGTACAAATTTCTTTTTCATGCTTCCACTTCCTTTCTTTTTGTCACATAAATCTGCAGCATTGAAACAATTGCACAGACCACAAACAAAATAATTGCTTCTGTCTGACCCAATCCATAATTTTTCTCTGAAAAAGCTTTCCTGTATACATACATTGAAGCCATAACTGTAGAACCAAACGGATTGCCTTCTGTCAAAGAAAAGTTCAAATCATAGGTCATAAAGCATCTTGTGATTGTTAGAAAAATGCAAATAATAAAAGAAGAAGTCATCAAAGGCATAACAATATATTTTCTACACTTTTTGTCATCACATCCATCAATTTTTCCTGCTTCTATTAATTCTTTTGGAATATTCATCAAGCCAGCTATATAAATCAGCATCATATATCCTGAATATTGCCATATAGTTACCAGAATTAATGCTGCAACAGCCAGATTCGTACTCGAAAGCCAGGATTTTGAAAGGAATCCAATTCCCATTGATTTTCCGAAAGCCACAAGGACTCTTCCAAATATAAACTGCCATATATATCCCAGCACTACTCCCCCAATAAGATTTGGTGTAAAAAATGATGCTCTGTAAAAATTTTGAAAACGCACCCCGCTGGTCACAAGTCTTGCTAACAAAAATGCAACATAATTAACCAATAATACTGAAATCATCGTAAAAATCATTGTCAACAAAAGTGACTGCCAGAAGCTTCCATCTTGAAATGCCGTTACATAATTCTGTAACCCAATAATATTTTTTTCTTTAGAAATTCCATTCCAATCTGTAAATGTTAAATAAATTCCAAACATTAAAGGGACTAAAATGGCCATACAAAAAAAGAAAAGTGACGGACCTGCAAACAAAAAGAAAGTACCTAAATTTTTTGCTTTTTCTTTATTTTTCTTGGATATACTCATGCTTTTCTCCCTGCTGTTATTCATCCAAACTTAATATTAAAACTGCCGATATATTCTACCGCAATACAATTTGCTTACATTACTTTAGGGGTACTGCATAAATCTGTTATAATCTCCAGTACTATATCAGATAAACACAATCCCCCATTTGAACACTTTCTTCAGACCCCCTTCAGTGATACACTGATTTTATCTGATATAAAATTATTTACATTTTTTCCAATACTCAGTTACCTCAGATATAAGTTCTGCACGGTCAATCGCACCTGAAATATACTTCTGTAAAATAGCTCCAACTTCTGTATTATGATCGCTTGGCATTGCCTGATACCAATAAACAGACTGTCCATTTTTCACAAATTCTGATACAGATGCACTAAGTGCAGCTTCTGGTTCCTGTGTATTGTTCGAAAATGCAGAAATCAAAGAGCAGGTATTTACAAGGAAGTTCTGTCCATAATCACTATAAACAAGCCAATCAAGGAATTTAAGAGCTGCTTTCTGCTCTTCCTCCGTGGAGTATGCTGCATCAACAGTCAGCATTTTTGTTGCGCCACTAACCAGATTGTGGGAATTAACATCGTTCTTTGTATCCATGGGATATGGCATGATTCCAACATTATCTGTAATCTCGCTTACATCAGTTGCCCAGCTTCCATTTGGCCAGAACGCAACTGTTCCATCTTTTAAATACTCATCATTCATATCATATGTAGCAGAAAGCGGATCATCTTTATTAATGTTATACTCCATATATACGTCTATAAGATCCATTATTGCATTAAAATCTTCATCGTTTGCAAGATCTGCCTCTCCATTTTTCAAGCTATCTACAAATGCCAGCGATGCTGCTTCACTGCCATCCTCTCTAGCACAATAAGCCTGACCAAATACATGACTTGCAAGAGACCAGTCATCCTGGTTCAATGCAATCGGGCTCTCCATTCCACCTTCAACCAGCTTGTCCAGCAAGCCCTTAAAGGACTCGAGATCACTATAATTTTTCCAGTCAAATTTTTCACCTGTTATATTTTCAATAGCATCTGCATTATAGATTAATCCCATCGCTTCAATTACAAATGGAAATCCATACACTTTATCGTCTAATGTAAGACCATACTTTTCACCACCATCTGCTACCCATTTTTCATTGCTAAGATCATAGAGATATTCCTGATAATCTGCCACATCCGGATAGTCCATCATCATAATTGTATATGGCTCACCAGCAGCATACTTCTCAGTAATATGATTTTCTTCTGTATTAGTATAAAACTCAATCTCAATACCAGTTTCATCCTCAAATGCTTTTCCCATATCTTCCAGGTAATCCTGGATTTCTGTTTTGGTATTTAAAAATGTAATCTTAGTACCTGAAAGATCTTCTGTTTCTGCCATAACAGCTCCCGGCATTGCCGTTGTTCCGACCAGGCAACCTGCTACCAAAAATGATAAAAATTTTTTCTTCATGTTGTATCCTCCTTTAGATTCACGTTTTTGATACATTGATATTAACATTTTTATCATTTATGTTCAATCATTTTTTACCATTTTTTTCATATTCGTAAATTATATATAATTTATATATGTTTTTATAGCAAAAAGTACGTAATAGAATAATACATTTTTAACTTTTTCTCATTTTATGTTTACATTTTTAACATTATAGGTTATACTAAGTTTATAAAATACAGAGGGAATTTAGGAGATATAACATGAATACGAAAAAAACAACAATACAGGATATTGCTGACTCATTAGGTTTTTCAAGAGTTACTGTATCAAGAGCGCTTAATGATTCCGCAGATGTTTCACCCAAAACAAAAGAAATTGTTCTTAACCGTGCTAAATTACTAAATTATAAAACATTTCAGTCTGATACTTTACCCGAAAGCCCAGCTTCTGAATCTGTTGTTAGCATTAACAAAAGTATTGCTTTATTCCTCCACATGATTCCTGACAGTTTTCATATGGCCTCCTACTTCATGATGTCTCTTGAACAAGCATTAGGAAAAATTGGATACTCACTTTCACTTCATCTAATAACGGACTATGAGCTTTCCAGACAGACACTGCCCGCAAGTTTTCATATTCAAAACACCGATGCCATACTTGCTCTGGAAATATTTGATCGTAACTATTGTGAATTTTTATGTACCCTCGATAAACCCATACTTTTTTCTGATATTTACAGTACATTTACTCAAGGAGATCTGCCTGCGGACATTCTTGTAGCAGACAACTATACAGCTTCTGTAAAACTTTACTCGTCTGTAATTGAAGATTGTAAACCAAAATCTATCGGTTTTTTGGGCGATCCTGACTATTGTCTTAGCTTTTATGACCGTTTTAAAGGTTTTTTAAATGTTGCTCAGACGTATGGTTTTCTGAATTCTTATAAAGAGCATTCAATAATTTCAAATATAAAAAATTTTCAAAACGATATGTGGATTCAAAACAAGTTTAAAACACTTGAGGTTCCCAGCCTTCTGGTGTGTGCAAATGATATACTGGCAATGAAGGCATTAACCTGTCTGGAACGCTTGAATATTAAAGTTCCTGATGAGGTTATGGTTTGTGGTTATGACGGAACTCCCACAATTTCATCTTTATATCCTGAGCTTACCACAATTATTGCGCCCAGCGAAGAAATGGGAATAATGGCAGCTGAAATTCTTAGTCACAAAATCAAAAATCCACAGCTTCCAAACATGATCATTACTATGAATTCGAAAATAAAGAAAAATCGAACTACAGGGAATTTTGAGCGGTAAAATCCTTTATGCAAAAAACAATGCCCCATCAAATTTGCGTAATCTTCCTGAGTAGTGTATGTCCGCTATTGGCTTCCCAAAAACATTCAGATAACAACATATTACACAGGAGGATTACGCAAACGCAGTTATTCAGCGCCTTACTCCCCCACTATTACGCCCCTTCAATAACTGCACTGCCCCCTCCACAGGTCTTTTCGTGCACATATGCACCTCCAGTTTCCCCTGGCCAATACAGGAAAGAGCTTCCTTCAACATCGACAGATACCCCGCGGAAGCAGCCTTGGTCAAAATAGAGCCTGAAAGATATACCGGAATTTTCTCACCGGAAAAATGAAGCTCCCGAACTGCAGCATCGATGGTGTAGGCCGCGCACTTTATCATCTGATCTGCAAGAGCCTGCACCTCTGGATTAGAGCGCTCGAGAAGTTCAAAAAAAAGCCGGATGATCTTACGATGCAGAACCTTACATTCTGTATTCTCCCCGTCTTTCAAATCTGACCATGAATTTATAAAATCGACCTTACTGCCAAGATTCATCACTTTCATATATTCCATTACAAACGGTGTACTAACATCCTTTAAAATCAGGTTTTCGTAAACCTTGCGATACATTTGCATCACAATCCAGTTTCCGCCCCCTGCGTCCCCTGACCATTCATCCATTCCGGCCAGTTTGATCCGGTTACCTGAAGGATCAATTGCCGCACAGCACATTCCCGTTCCGCAATTAAGAGAAACTCCCCACGCAGCCGGGTTCTCGGCTGCAATGGGGAGATAGCCATCATTAATTGCAAGAAAACGGGAAATGCCAGCTAAAGAGAAACACGCATCAGCCTGCTGCTGATCCCTGGCAGTATCCAGCCCGGAAATACCAGCCGCTGCTGCCTCAATATCCGAAACAGTCAGACCATTACGCTCCAGCAAAACATCTATGGAAGCTTTTAAAGCCAACGAAACATCTGCCCACCCATTTCCCAGAAGATCATGGTTCAGACAACCGCCCAGGTAGTGATCCACTACCTGGAAATGCTTATCCAGAAGCAGATATTCCGTCTTCGTTCCACCTCCGTCAATTGCAATATACATACTCTATATTCTCCTTATTTTCCCGCAAAAAAACAACCTTCACAGGTCCGTTTGAATGTCTTCCTGTAAGGGAAACATCCACGATCAGCTCCAGCCGGCTGTCACTAAAGCCCTCTGTATTGATTTCAAATTCTTTTTCTGCACAGGAAAGATACAGGTTATTCAATGGCAGCTCTGCTGTAGATGCACCCACAGCAATAACTCCTTCTGGAAGATACAGCTTGATTTTTACCCACTGCTGCTCTCTCATGGTATTAGAATTTACAACCTTAATCTTAAACTTTCTGTTCTCGCCTGGTGTAAAGAAAACAGAATCCTCATAATCCACCATAACACTGAATGCCGGGAACTGATATCTTGCCACATAGGAAGAAAGAGCGCACAAATCACGGATCGGCAATTCCTCTGATTTTCCGTTTCCATTGATCAATGGCAGATAATCTGTTGTCTTATTGCAGAACAGAGCCTCTTTTTCCAGGCATTCAATAGTCATTCCGCCCTCTGCAAAAGCATCGCAGAGATCCTGTCCCAGGAAGCCCGGAACTACACGAAGAATACGCTCTGCCAATTCTGTCGCCGTATCTGGAACCCAGATTCCATGACTTGTTTTATCAATACACATGGTTACAATTTTGTCATCAAGTGGTTTTGTCCATTTCTCCGGAAGTCCGGAAGCACCATAAATAATACCCAGAAGCGCGCCAAGAGTTGCGCAGGTACAGTCTGTATCTTCACCACAGTTATTGGCGATAATAAGACTCTTTCCGAAATCACCTTCTCCGTAGAGAAGACCAAGTACTACAAAGGCAACGTTTTCTGGTGCATCAAAGCCAGGCTCTCCAATCTCCATTCCCTCATTGTTTTCCTTTGGAATCTCACTCAGCTTGTATTCCTGGATACCAAAGGTTCCCGGCGCAGTATTGTGTACAATTTTTCTTGCTTCCAGATAATCAATGCCATTATGATAGCATTCTACGGTTTTACGGATTGCTCTTGCAACAGCGCAGTCCTCCGGAATATAGGAAAGTCCGATATCAATCAGTTTCTCACGGTCACTTTCTGCAAACGCAGCACTCTGAAGCGCAGCTGTGAAAATTTCACCATACATTCCCTCGTTTGCATGATCGACAATTGCATCCTCAAATGCATATCTGGTTGCAATTTCCGGATGTCCCGGTGCCAGACACGCCCAAAGTTCAGAACGGATCCAGCAGCCATTACTGTTCTTATAAGTATTGTCCACATCACCACACATAGGCGGAACAATTCCGGCTTTCAGATTTGCTTTTCCGGTTCCGTACTCAACCCAGTTTGGGATCACATAGGAAAGCCAGTAATCGCCAAGAATGGAGGCATTCACGTTTCTTCCATAGCGCTCCACAGCTGCCAGCCATACGATCTGAAGATCCAGATCATCATTTGCAGGTGGTCCCATGGAAAGATCCTGGATATAGAAATCCACATCAGGAACCATTCTCTTACACTCAAAAGGTGCACCAAGAACACCGCCTACATTTTTTCCTGCCCAGCATCCAGCCAGTTTGTCACGGAACTCGTTTAATTTTAAAACCATAATCTTACCTCCCATATATTTTATTTTCGGAACTGCGAGGGAGTAACTCCCACAATCCCCTTAAATATTTTCGTAAAAATACGATAATCACTGAACCCCACTAATTCTGCTACAACAGTAATCGGTTCGTTGGTCTGTCTCAGATATTTTTTCGCCTTTTCCACACGAACCTGGTTCAGGTAGGCATGATATCCACATCCCAGCTCTTTTTTAAACAACTGGCTGATGTAATTCGGATTCATATTCATATTTTCTGCAAGCAATGTAAGCCGCATATCTTCATCAGAAAGATTTTCATTTACATAGTCCACAATCTTTTTCAGGGTATCTGACAGAACCACCTGACGGTTAGGATTCTCCATTACCTTTTTCACAACACCCTCTATCACTTCTCCAAAAGCATCGAAATCAATAGGTTTCAGAAGAAAGTCCGAGACACGGAGCCTTAAAGCCTCCTGACAATAGGAAAACTCATCATATCCGGTAACCACGATCATATAAATCGGATGATCCCCCGGAGCCGTATCCTGAATAGCGCGAATTGCCTCCAGACCGTTCAGCTTTGGAAGATTGATATCCATGATCACAATATCCGGCTTCAGTTCACGCGCTTTCTCCACAGCCTCCTGACCATCCATAGCCGTCCCTGCAATCTCACACTGATATTTTTCCCAATCAAAAAGCAATTTATAGCCTTCCAGAATAGCAGCCTCGTCATCCGCTAAAAGTACTCTGCAATTATTCATGTCTTTCACTCGCTGTCTTAATTTTTATTTTTACAGTAGTTCCTCCGGTTTTATTTCGCGTATAAATGACCTCTGCATTTTCCTGATAATAAAGCTTCAGTCTGCTGATCACATTGATCACGCCCAGATGTGTGCGGTCTCCCTGACTTTGGGTCTGCACCCGGTAAAGAGCTTCACTGTCTTTTGCATTATACGCATTTAATTCTTCCATTTTGTCATCCGGAATTCCAATTCCATCATCAGAAAGCCAGATATCCAATTCGCTGTTATCCTGTTCATTTACACAGATTCTCAGCGTAACCGAGCCCTGATACCGTCTGTCCTTCAAACCATGCATCAGACTGTTTTCCAGCAATGGCTGCAAAATAAAATTGGGAATTTCCATATCCATTGCTTCCGGCATAATATCCGAGTGATACCTGATCTCAGGGTACCGATAACACATCAGACTCATATACGCATCCAGCATATCCACTTCTTTTCTGACCGTCACCATAGAATCATGCACCTTGGTGCTCAAGCGGTAAAAACTGACCAGCTTCATCAGCATCTGTGATACTTCCGTATCCTTATTGATCGCCGCCTTCAACCGGATCATATCCAGCGTGTTGTAAAGAAAATGAGGATTGATCTGCTGTTTCAGATACAGCATAGCCATTTTCTGTTCGGAAATTTCAGCCTTCTGAAGCTGATCCCTTGCCTGATATTCCGAAATAACCAGATCATTGAGACGGCGGATCATTTTGTTAAAGGAATCCTTCAATACGCCAACCTCATCCATATACCCCACATCATACTGCCTGGTAAGATCTCCTGGCTGGAAATTCTGGATATCAAGGGAAAAATCCGTAAGTCTTTTCAGATTTTTCCTGGTAAAACCATATACACAGAACAATACAACAAGTGCACTTATCGCAGTGATTATAATACAGGTTATCACCAGAATATTTAATTCATCATAAATGGATTCATATGTTTTCAGAGTGATCAGAAGCATGTTGCTGTAATCGGAACGCTGATACGCACAGAGATATTTTTCCTGATTTAATGTCAGACTAAAAGATCCTTTTGCGCCATTCATATGATCCAGTAGCTCTGGATAGACATCCTTCAGATTTTGGCTGATGATCCTCTCATTGGAACTGCATGCAATATTGTTATTTTCGTCAGCAACAATATAGGAAATATTATCCTCCAGATAATTGCTGCATATTTTCTGCAAAGTAAGGATAGGGGTTCGCAGTGCAATATAACCGATTACCTCAAAGGGGGAAAAACTGCGGATGGGACGGACCAGATAAATATTATTCTCCTGGAAAATGTTCTTTGTATAAGTCTGTGTGTACTTAAATCCCTCAGGCAGCGTACCCACATACATATGGCATCCCGAAATATTTGTAGAAAGGTCAGAATTTATCTTTACATCCTGAAAAAAAGATTCTACATTCCAGTCAAATCCCAAAAATGGATTCCAGGTATCACTGTAAAACACCATATCCTCATTATTAAAAATATAAATTCCCCGCACATCATCCCTGATTGAAATCATAGAAGAATAGAGTTTTGTAAGATACTCTTCGTTCTCCATTTTCTCATCAAAAGAATAATCAGTACCTTTCAGAATATCCTGCACCATCTGATCGGAAAACGCGATCAGCGAAACCCTTCCCATATCTTTCAGAGTATTATCAATCGAACTTAGGGTATTGGAAATATAGACCTTCATCATCTGTGCATCCCGGTCAATATGGTACTCCACATTCAGCTTTAAAGTTGCCACAATACTTAAGATACAGGCAATGATAAAGATTCCAATATTCGTAATGCTGATACGTTTCACAATACTAAGCGTTTTGTGCGAAGAATTTTTTTTCATAAAACAGGCCGTCCTTTAGCTTAACCCTTCACAGCTCCTGCAGTAAGTCCTGCCATCAGCTGCCGGGATGCAAAGATATAGAAAACCGCAATCGGCAAAAGACAGATAATACACGCTGCAAACAGGTTATTAATAGTAAAGCCGGAACTGGAAGTTGTCTGTGCAAACCGAAGCGGCACAACAGAAAGCGGCTGTTTCGAAGTATCATTAATGAAAATGATCGCCATCTGAAGTTCATTCCATGCAGATAAAAAGGTCTGGATCAGTACAAAAACAAGACCTGGTTTTGCAATTGGAAGCATGATCTGTATAAATGTAGTCCACTTATTTGCACCATCGATTTTCGCTGCATCGATCAGTTCATCCGGCAATGCATTGTAGTAGTTGGTCAGAACCATAAGATTAAAGCAGGCACTTGCTGTGGCATATGGAAATACCAATGACCATCCGGTATTGTTCAGATGAAGTCCCCTTACGATCTGATAAAGCGGAAAGATTAATGCAGATGTAGGAATCATCATACCTGTAAGAATCAGATAATAAACAGCCTGCTTATGTGGAAATTCCAGTTTGGAAAATGCGTATGCTGCCATGGAAACTACAATTGAGACAACAATAAGCGTTCCTCCTACCACAATGATACTGGTAATAACATTTGGAATCAAGTTGAAATATTCAAACACCTTTGCGTAGTTTCCAAAGCCACTTACAGCCAGTGATTTTTCCAGCATCAGATACAGTGGAAAGACCAGGATGACCAGCAGAACCACACAGATAACCTGAGTGATGATTTTATATGGTAATGAATTTTTCATCAGCTAGCTCATCTCCTTCTTGTCTTTTTTGTAATAAATCTTCAGCTGAATAACCGTCAGCACCATGGCGATCAGGAACATATATACAACAATGGTAGATGCCTGTCCCTGCTGAAAGGTGCTAAAGGATTTCGTGTATATATATGTGGAAAAGGTCTCAGTAGCATGAGCCGGACCGCCATCTGTCAATACATAAGAAAGATCGAAAAACTTCAGAGCACCCAGAATATCCAGAATGATCAGGGTAATATGAGTACCGCGAAGAAGCGGAAAGGTTATGTAGATAAACTGTTTAAAGCTTCCTGCTCCGTCGATGGTTGCTGACTCATAAAGATCCTGGGGAATATTCAGCATATTTGTGTAGTACATCAGCATGCTGTAACCGGTCCACTGCCAGATATTTACAAACAAAAGACAGGCAAGTGCAGTTTTTGGCGTTGCAAGCCACTGCTGACAAAGGAAATCCAGATGAAGTGCCCGCAGGATCACATTCAGGTAACCACGGTTTGTTTCGAAAATTTTCGAAAAAACAGTACCAACAATTGTGGAGGTACAGATTGCAGGTAGATAAAAAAGAATCTTATATAATCCGGAAAGTTTTATTTTTCTGATAAAAAAGGATGCCAGCATAAGTCCAAGTGCTGACTGAATAACTGTAGTAGATATTGCAATAATGACAAAGTTTCGAAATGTTTTCTGCATTACGGAATCTGCCCAGAGTTTTTTGTAGTTTGCGAAACCTACGAAAACTTTTTCCACACTGATTCCGTTCCAGTCATAAAAACTGATCACAATATTATAAATTATGGGATAAGCGAAAAACACAAGGAACAGTGTCAAAAGGGGAAGTACGAACAGGAAGCTGGTAAAGCAATCCTTCCTTCTTCTAGCTGAAGCCATAATTTTCCTCCTTTTTATAAAAGGCTGCCCAAAGTGAGGGCAGCCTTATTATACTTAATAAAATTTACCTTTCCTGTGCCTGGGAAGCTGCTTCAATCGTGTCTGCTGCCTCTTCTGGTGTAACATCTCCCAGAGCAAGTTCTGTAAGCTCATTGCTGATTGTCTCTTTCAGCTCTGCATAAGCCATTTCTCTGTATCCGCCTACATTATTTTTACCCTGCTCTACACAGTATTCAAGATTTTCAGTACCATTCTCGTTCAGACCTTCTACATTAAGCTCCATGTCGTTACGTGCCGGCATGTACTGTAACTGTCCGTTTACAAGAGTATCTGCGCCTTCATGAATCATCCAGTCAACAAATGTCCATGCTGCATCTTTTACCTTGGACTGATTATTAATTGCAAGGGATACGTCAACAGCTTCTTCAACCGGAGCGATCTTGCCATCGTTATTCCAGTCCATCAGGAAAATTTTATGGTTCGCGCCCTCGCCATTGTAAACCTCCTGGCTCTGCTCATCACTGTCCATATAAGCACCAAGTGACCAGGAACCATTCAGGATCATTGGAACAGATCCCTCTTTCTGATACATATCTGTGGAATCTGTGTACATTCCAACTCCAAGTGCTCCATCCTGGAAAACACCGTCTGTGAAACAGTTCTGCCAGATCTGGAAGGACTGAACAAGATCTTCATCTGTAAATGGAGTCTCGCCTTCAATTGCGGAATACAGCTTCTCAGTATTAATATCGGCCGCAATATTCATCCAGGTATCAATGTTGATCCAGGAATCTTTCGCCCCGATCACCAGAGGATATTCTCCATTGTCACGGAATGTCTTGCAAACCTCTTTCAGTTCATCATAATTAGTTGGAAGCTCCAGGCCATATTTATCAAAGTATTTCATGTTTGCCCATACATATCCTGCATAGCTAAGTCCCAGAGGAACTGCATAATACTCGCCGTCATCGCCTTTAAGGAGAGACATTGCGTATTCGTTATAATTGGAAGCCCAGTCATCACCATATTCTTTTACCAGATATGGAGTGAGATCTTCTTCAAAGTCACGGAATTCTTTATACATTGCTCCGGTCTGAACTCCATAAACATCTGCTGCATCTCCTGCTGAAAGATCAACTTTCAGCTTCTCTACATGATCTGTATACGGCATAAAAGTATAATCAATCTGAATGTCCGGATGCTCCTCTTCGAATTTCTCCAGCATTGCATGTGTATATTCCTCATCTCCAGGGTTCCAGGTCTGGAATTTTACAACTGTTTTCTCTCCGCTGTCGCCCTCTGCGAAGACCATCTGTGCCGGTACAAGTGAGGCCATAACGCCTGCCATTAAGATGCATACCATTTTCTTTTTCATGTTTTAATTCTCCTTTCATTTAAGAATCACGGTTGTTTTATTTGACTATAATTTATCATTTCCACCGTTGTTTCGATAGTCATTTTTATTATGAAAATGTGTCAAAAAATTAGTTTCCTATATATTTTGACCAGATCCATTGAGGAACCTCTGCAAAGCATACACATGGTATGATCCCGCAAAGAGCACAAATCATTTTATGAATTTACAGGAATTTCTGAATATTTCTCTTGAGAAAGCAAAAGAAAATGCACTCCCCCCGTGTACTGGCTACCTCCTTCAGAGATATCATTGAAGAATGATTTCCCCTCACTCGCCACTTAGTACTCCGCGCACTTGAAGCGGAGGAATGCTTATCTGCGTTCAATCTGTGTTCACTGTAAAAAAAAGCCGTCCAGGCTTTGTGTATATGTTCACAAAAACCTGGACGGCTTTCCTTTTATTCTATAAATCATCCCGCAGTTTTATGATTTTGTTATCTGCCAAACACTACTTCAGCGCAGTGATCATTTTGTTTCATCCAGGAGCTTCGACAGATGCATATTCATTCCTGCCAGCTTACAGTTGATAATATCTTCTGCAAAAGCATTTGCAGACATGGCAATGATCGGAACAAACTCTGCGTCTTTTCGATCCAGATTTCGGATAGCTGCTACATCCAGACCATTCATAACCGGCATCTGAATATCCATAAGAATCATCTTGTAATAATCAGCGTCTGCCTTTTCAATCATATCAACACATGCAACTCCATCATTTGCAGTCTCAACAATACATCCTTCTTCCGCTAATAGTTCTGTTGCGATCCAGAAGCTAATATTCTGTCTTCGTTCCACTTCCATCAATTGCAATATACATACTCTATATTCTCCTTATTTTCCCGCAAAAAAACAACCTTCACAGGTCCGTTTGAACGTCTCCTACTTTCCATTACGGTTATGCAAAATTTGGAGAAAGGAACCTTTTTGTCTATGTTCAGCCCTTTTTTAATTTTTATCATAGCATGAATTTATTTTCAGAACAAGAAAGAGGAAAGGTTTTGCACTATTTACGCAAAAAAGCCGCCAGCTTCTAAAGCCAACGACTTTTTCTGTAAATAATATTGAAAAAACCATGGTAGGGTAGGAAGATTCCAGCTGTGATCAGCCATGTAGCCAGTGTAAACCAGTAGTGGCCAGTCGTTTCAAGCCCCAGGACAATCTGGCTTTTTCTATTCTGTACTGCAAGCTCCAGCATTCATGCTTTAGCTGCTTCAAAGCCCTCTGCCATGTCACTGAATTCAAATGCTTTTCTGCTTAATTCCCTTCCTCGGATGTCGATTGCCCTTATATAATGAGTTTCACTGCCTGATTTTCTACATTTGCTTGCTTTTTTGTCTTATTTGCTTTAACATTCATTTAAGATACCTCTTGTACTTTAGATTTTTACTAACTGCCCGGTCAGTAATAATCTAAATTTACTTGAGGTATTCTTTTTGGTCAATTCCTTTTACTCTTTAAAGTATACAGGACGCTCCTGGAAATTTATTTTCATATAAAACAACAGAGCTGTATATTACCTGTAATCTCAGAATATACCGCTCTGCTGTTTATACATTTATTCACTTTTGACTGTCAGATCTTTCCCCCATCTATATTTCTTATAATTTAGGTACACAACCGGGATCTTTACAATTTCATCCAGACTGATGATAAAGTAAACTGCAAGCACCGGAAGTTTCAGTACAAATGCAGCAATCACCCTAAGATACAGGGAACCTCTCCAGATCAAGACCAGGTCATTTGTAAAAATTCTCATCAGCATTCCCGAAAGCAGCAGTGCAGATAAGGTAAAGATTAGTGATATCACAGTTGTAACTTTCGTCACAAAGGCGAATATCCTCTCTACTGCCAGAATATCTCCCTTGTCCCAGTACTGGACAGCTATAAGAGAAAGACCAATAGTCATAGCTTCTAGAAGCAGGCTGTGAATAAAAGTAACCTGTCCTGCCAGAGATACCGCTGACAGTGAATCCTAAGAAATTACGCCAAGCATCAGACGCACTGACAAGGGCTAGCATAAACTGTTGGAATGCTATGGGCATTACCAGACTTATAAGCTTTCTGGTAAATACCGGAGCTCTTTTATTTCTCATTTATTTTTGTCCATGCTTCCTCATCGAATTTACAGTCTTTAAAATAATATGGCCTGTCCGCATCAGTAATCTCACGAATCACGCGGCAAGGATTTCCAGCGGCACATACGTTGTCTGGAATATCCTTTGTAACCACGCTTCCCGCACCAATCACAACGTTGTTTCCAATCTTTACTCCTGGAAGGACACAGCAGCTTCCGCCAATCCACACATTATCCCCGATGGCGATAGAAATTCCATACTCAAATGCTGAATTCCGACTCTCCGGATGAATAGGATGTCCAGCTGTGTAAATACCTACATTTGGTCCAAACAATACGTTGTTTCCGATAGTAATTTTTCCCACATCCAGCATTACACAGTGAGTATTGGCATAAAAATTCTCCCCAACTTCAATATGGTTTCCGTATTCGCAGTAAAACGGCGGCTCAAAATATACATTTTCCTTATGTTTGATTCCTGCACGTTCCAGACATTCCATACCTTTTTCCAATTCAAAAGGCATTGTCTCATTATACTCCCTGATGGCTTTTTTGGTTTCTTTCTGCTGTGATGTAACTGCGTCATCGGCAATGTACGGCATTTCATGATCTCTTCTGTAAACGTTGTCCATTTTTTGATTCCCCACATATTTTATTCGAATGAAACAAGCAGCCAGTACCTTATAACTTTACAGACTTCTTACACTTCCCATGATGAAGTAAGAAAATCTATCTGCACATAATCCACTACTGCTTTTTTATACGGTGTGCGGATCCAGCACTCTGTTTGGTTTTCTTCCGGATACACGTTTGTTGTAATGCACTTTTCTCCATGATTTACATACACCTCAACACTGCTGTGATCAACCAAAATGCAAAGTTCCAGATAATTATCATGCAGCTCAAATGGACAGTTCATTCTGCCACCTTCATAGTGGTCTCCGTAGCTCTTATCCAGAGTAATAATCTTAGACAGAAAATCAATCTGAATTGCCGTATAACTGGATTCTTTTCCAAGGACACAAATCTCCAGATTTCTTGATTCAATCTTAGTAATATCTAATTTCAAAATTATACGATTACTTCTGTTTGGATCATCATATAACTTGATTGCTTTTTCACCAATTTCCATGTCTGTATAGGTAACAGTCTGCGAAATCAGAGATTCAACTTCCTTTACCGGATACATACACAAGTTGTTTTCACTATCCAATTGTACTTTACGCGGTACACTCAGACAGCCTCTCCAATTTTCCAGACTGGTTGGACCCCAGTCTATACACCAGGGCATCCACAGCCATCCATTCTGCCATGCAATCAACACTCTGTTTCCTTCTTTGTCTGTAAATGACTGTGGAGCATAATAATCAAATCCCACATCCATATTACCCATTTTTTCAATTGTGTAAATACAATTTTCAAAATCCATTGTTCCTACACAATAAAGAGATTTATTATAATCAGGATGATTCATAGGGGAACATGTAACTACCCATTTTCCATTCAGTTCAAACATATCCGGACATTCCATCATAGTTCCCAGTTTACCATTGGACTCCAGCACATTTCCCTTGTACTTCCAATTATAAAGATCATCCGATTCATACAGGCAAATACGGCCATCTCCATCAAAAGTAGCGCTTCCTATGCAGCCACCAACAACCATATACCATTTTCCATTGTGTTTAAACACCTTCGGATCACGAAAATCATTGGAAAATCCCTGCGGTGGTTCTTTGATCACTGGATTATTTGGGTATTTTTCAAAAGTCATGCCGTCCTTCGACGTTGCAATGCACTGTGTCTGATGTACAACTCCGTCAATTTGCGTTGTTGCCGTGTAAAAAAGGAATAAGACACCATCTTTCTCTACAGCGCTTCCAGAGAAGCAGCCACCTTCTGGATGGCAGTCATACTCTTGATCCGGCTTTAATGCAACCGGCATATCCTTCCAGTGAATCATATCCTCACTGACAGCATGTCCCCAATGCATCGAATCCCATTTGCAGCTCTTAGGATTATACTGGTAAAAAAGATGATAAAGTCCTTTATAATATACTAGCCCATTGGGATCATTCATCCAGGAAACCGGCGGCGTAAAATGATATCTTTGCCGCCATTTCCCTTCAGTTTCTGATCTTTTAAGGGCTCTTTCAAGAGCCTGCTCCATAATTATTCTACCTTTACATCATCAATATTTCCATATAATACGGTTACTTCTTTCTTGACTTCTCCCTTATCGTCAATTGTCTGATGATAAGTTCCCCAGCCTTTTCCATTGATCCAGAATGTTGTATAATCCTTTTCATTAATTACAGGTGCAAATGACATTGTCTTATTTACCATATCACAGCTATAGCCTGCCAGTGTTGGAATCAGGGAATAACTGGACATTGGTCTGATATAATGATGACCTGCTTCTGTCTCACTCCATGGGCATCTCTTATAACCGTCATAACGATCTCTGATAGCCTTGATAATTGTAAAAGCCTCTTCAATCATACCTTCTTTAATCATAGTTACAGCAACCTGATATTCAACTCCAGTCCATACCTCATCGCAATATGCAAATGGGAATCTCGGTCTTCCACCTTTCGGCCATGAGCAGAGAACCAGTCCTGCCTCGTCATTCAACGCATATGTTCTCTGTACATTAGGAACATCATCCATGCATTCCTTGAAATTATATTTATAAATAGACTGCAAAGCCTTCTTTACATGAGCCTTTGGAAGCACATAGCCAAGTCCTGCTGCCTGAGCCATGAACTGACCAAGGAGCTGATCTGTAAGACAACCAATACCATACTGATAGCGATATGCGTCTACGTCTTCAAGTTCCTGAATATAATATTCACCGTTAAACAACTTCTCGTCAACTAATACAGAAGCCTTTTCATACAAAGCACGATATTTATCTGCAATATCCTGTTTACCAAGATGTTCTGCCATTTCTACAACACCCTTGATGGCACCCAGATAAATGGTGTTTGTCATTGTATTTGGACCATAGAACTCAATGTCATATGTGACATGCATTTTTCCATCCAGAACACCGTCTCCATCTGTGTCCCACTCTTTAATAGAGAATTCCAGCGCTTTCATCATATTGTCCCAGATGCCTTTAAGGAATTCATCATCACCAGTGTATTTCCACTCTCTGTAAATTCTGAGAATAGAACCAAATTCTCCATCGCAGGCTGGAATCATATCCCATCTGCTTTCTCCCAGACATTTTCTTGCACGGAAAGGCATGCATCCATCATCATCCAGTTCTACGTTAAACTCTACATTACGCATTGTAATTTCAAGTTCTGGGAACAGATTTGCAACAGCAGTTGCATAGTTCCATACATGGTTAACATTTCCCTGTCCGCATCCAACGTAATCGCGAATACCTTCCCATCCAAGGAAATTGCCATTTTCAATACGGAAGCAGCAATGGCTCTTCATTGACATAATATTTGAGGCAACTGCATCAATAACATATGCAGGAAGTGATGTGTTAAATAATGCATTCTCAAAATCTTTTGATTTTCCTTCAAGATAGTCTTTCTTGTCTACTACATATTTACTTACATCCCATGCATCCTTAAATAAAGTAGCATAATAGTTACGGATAATGTCATAACCACCATTTCTGTAGCGCTCTAAATCAGCATCATACTCAATCCAGCCCTTAGGACGATTCGGGAAATACCAGGAAATTAAAAATTCAAATTCTTTTTCCTCGTTTGGCTTGATTGTTTCAGAACAACAGATAGAACTGATTCTCTCCTTCAGATTTAAGAAACTGAAGTCATAATGAGCAAGAAGGTCACATCCTTTTGCTTCAATTTCCTCTTCTTCTGTTAATTTTCCATCTTCAACAAAATCATCCCAGAAATCCTGTGCGTTATCTGTCCACTGACCATGAAGCCATTTCTTTCTGCTGATTCCACTTTCATTTGTAGTTGCAATTGACATGGAACCAAATTTCATATCTTTCTCTGTAAGATTTTTTGCTTTATAATACCAGCCTTTTAATCCAGCTTCTTCACGATATTCATTTTCAACCTGATCTACCAGTTTAACATTATTGAAAACATCATATCCATCAAAGCCAACTACATTCGCCATTGTACCAACAACAGACACATCAATAGGTTTGTTTGTCGGGTTAGACACTTTATATTTTATAATTGCTGTTGGAATACCAGAATTGTCTGCATCCAGCGGAATAAAAGGTGTATACGCTTCCATACGAACCTTTACCGGAACTTTACTGTCTTCCAAATCTACATAAACAAATGGCTGCTTTCCAACCATTTTGGATTTTTCAAATCTTGGAATTCCTGCTAACTCGCCATTCAGAAATCCATGGGATTTATAAAATGGGGGTTTGATTTTTGATTCAAGAATTCTGCTTACAGGTTCTTCTCCCTCTTCCTTTGTACGAATTGCAAAGAAAGAGAATGGTACAAACTGTCCCTTTCCAGGCCAGTTAAAAATTTCCCAATCTAATAACTGTCCTCTTGCACCTACTGCAATGTTTCCTGTTCCGATTCCACCAAGAAGGAATTTTGCCACGTTTGCATCTCCCTGATAAGAAATCTCTCCGCCTGTTTCAAACAGCTCAACCTTGGAATGTAATAAATCTTTGTTCATGTCATTAGCCTCCTGTTATATTATTTATTATCCTTTCACTCCTACATGGGTCATACTCTTGACAATCCATTTCTGTCCAATCAGAAATACAATAAGAACTGGCAGAATAGCAAGAACTACTGCTGCAAATACTACATTGTCTCCTGTTGAGAACGGCTGTTTTATTGACAAAATTCCGACTGGAAGTGTAAGTTTCTCCGTATCATTGATCATAATAAATGTTGTAAAATAATCGTTCCAAGAATATGTAAACACAATAATTGCTAACGATGCCAATGTTGATTTCGCCATTGGCAGCATAATTGAAATAAATGTTCTGATTGGTCCTGCGCCATCAATTGCAGCTGCTTCATTCAATTCTTTAGGAACTCCCATAAAGAACTGTCTCATCATAAAGACTCCAAATGCACCTGCCAGACCGGGACAACTTGCACCGAAAATTGATGGAAGCGTAACTGCCCAGGATGTGTTAATCACTCCTAGCATCGTCATGATCTTGTACAGTGCTACAATCGTAACCTGAACTGGAACCATCATTGCAACCATCAGCAATGCAAACATAATATTTTTTCCTGGAAAATCAAACTTTGCATATGCATATCCTGCAATAGCACCATGCAGACTCATGCCAAGTGTAATAATCACACTTATTTTTAAGCTGTTCTTCATAAATACAAAAAACGGAATAGTATTTGAAAATAATTTTTTAAAATATCCTAATCTCATTTCTGTAAAAAATGGAGGCAGCCATTTAGGTGGTAATGAAATTGCTTCACTATATGTTCTGAATGATGCTGAAAGCACCCAAAGAAATGGTGCAATCATCAAAAATGCTATACCAAACATGATAATAGTCAGCAGGATATGGCTTACTTTTATTGTTTTCCCAAATAAATGTATTTTCTTATTCATAATGCACCCACCACCTGCTTCCTACAAATTGAAATACCGTTACAATACCAATAAGAATCAGAAGCATAATTGATAGTGCCGACGCTGTTCCATAATCAAACGATGTAAATCCCTTTTCAGCAATCAACATAACCAAGCTTCTTGATGAATCTCCCGGTCCTCCGTTCGTCAATACATAAATAGATTCATATATTCTCAGTGCGCCTGTTACATTCATAACAAGAACAAAAAATATCTGTGGTGATGCTACTGGAATAATTATCTTAAAAAAGCGCTGTACTACATTCGCGCCATCAATGCTGGCAGCCTCCAAAAGTCCCTGGTCTACATTCTGTAGTCCTGCTAATATCAAAAGCATTGACATGCCAGAGTTTTTCCAGGTATCCAGAATCAAAACAGACAGTTTAGAATAAGCCTGATCATTCAACCATCCAATTTTAGCGATTCCAAGTTGTCCCAGATAATAGTTGATAACCCCTGCGTCCGTCTGAAAAAAGGCTTGCCAGATAATTGCCACAAACGTTAGTGCCACTAATGATGGAAAGAAATAAATAGATCTAAAAAATACCGTTATTTTTTTTGGCAGAATATTATCAACCAGCACAGCCAAAATAAGTCCTATTGCTGTATTTCCCAATGAACAACATATGGTGTACCATAAAGTATTTTTCAGAGCAGTTAAAGATCTGAAATCTGTAAATATTTTTTTATAATTTTCCATCCCTACAAAAGTACTGGCACCTGTAAACACGTTGTATTTGTGAAACGAAATTACAATTACCCATATAATTGGAATGAGTACAAAGCACATAAAGCCAATAAATGATGGAAGTGTAAAAAGATACGCTGCTTTTAACTCTTTTTTATCCCATTTATGTCTGTTTTTCTTCTTATTCACCGATTTTTTCCTCCTTTACGGATAAAACGGTCTTACAGTATGCCAGGAGGATAAATCCCTCCTGGCCATATCTTTTACTGAATTGCGCTCTCAATCTGAGCCTGCGCTTCATCCATTGCTGCCTGAGGTTCTTTCGCTCCAGAGAACACCTCCTCCAACTCACGTAAGAAAGTCTGCTCAAGATCTCCGAAATAACTTGGAGCCGCAATTGGATCTGCAATTGTAACTGCTTTCCAGATTCCCATAATATTATCAGGGCATGTTCCCATAATATCTGTAGATGTTGCCAATGCTTCTGTTGGCGGTACCTGCTGGCCACCTGCTGCAACAGCTGTTAATGTTTCATCAGATACCATTTCTTTTAACAGCTCAATTGCAAGATCCTGATGCTCTGTTGTGGAACCAATGCACCATGCAGATCCTCCATATACAGAACCGTCTTTCTCTTTTACCGGCCACTGAACGCAATCAAAATCATCATTTGTTAATCCTGCATCCTGCCAGGTATTTAATACCCAACGACCAGCACCAACCATAGCAACCTGATTATTTGCAAACATGGAGTATCCGTCTGAGCTGATTGGTTCTGGACAAATACCATCTTTATACATACCATTTAAGAAATCTACTGCTTCCACAATACCTTCACTGTTAACAGTAGGTGTCTCGCCATCCTCACCAACTAATGCTGCATTGTTAGTTGACCACCACGGTGTAAGCTGGAAATAAGTGCATGGGAAACAAAATCCGTAAACACCATCCTTGGTAAGCTTCTCAGCAGTTTCTCTGAACTGATCCCATGTCCATCCATCCTGTGGATACTCTAAACCAGCATCATCAAACATATGCTTATTATAATAAACTACCATTGTCTGAGTTCCGTTCGGGAGACCATACAGAGAATCATTTACAGTAAAACCTTCAAGTAAAGATGGTGCATACTGATCTTTCTTAGCCGTAAGTTCTTCATCATCTGTAATAATGTCATCAAGTGGTACCAGTAAATCATTACTTACAGCCATATTAACAGCTTCCAGACCAAGGCTGATTACATCCGGAGCTTCTCCTGAAGTACACATGGTAATCCATTTCTGAATAAAGTCTGACCATGACTCAACCGGTACACAAGTCTGTTCCACCTTTACATTTGGATTTTCCTCATTAAAACGAGCAATGGCATCATTTGCAATCTTTTCCTCATCAGTATTTCCCCAGTTTAATACTCTAAGAGTCACTTCATCTTCTGCATGAACAATAGTAGCTGCGGACATAGACATTGTTGCTATAAGACTTAATGCAATCGCTTTTTTCATCATTTTTCTCATTCTAAAACCTCCATACCTTAACGTGGAAAGGTTTCCACATTTGTGTTTTAAAAAGAATTTCCTTTCAGAAATCCTTAGCTCCAATACATTATTTGATACGAGTTACCTAGATGTGCGCTCATCCTTTATGGTTACGAGTATATACTCTGCTCTTATTTTTGTCAATAGTTTTATATGGAATCCGTTCCATTTTTATGTTTTTTATTTATTTTGCACAAATTCAATTAGGATAAATTGTAACACTTTCTTCCACGTTTTATTCTTTATCATCTGTCGTATCTCCCAGAAGTAACGTAGGCTCATAAAACACTTTTTTATTATGATACTTTTTCCCCTGTATCATATTAAGCAAAATATTAACTGCACGTTTTGCCAGCTCCTCAATAGGCTGCTGTACAACAGTCAGGTTCATAACTCCAACTTTCGCTACATAAGTTCCATCATAAGCTACTACCTTTACATCTCTTGGAACTTTTTTCTTGCGTTTTAATAGCTGTCTTATACATGCAATTGCTACCATATCCACTGCAAAAATCCCATCAATATCCGGATACTTATCCATAAGCATATCTGCCATTACATCATACTGTCCATAATCAAAATCATTCCAGTCCATTTCATGGGAATAAACAGTCACACCACGTTTTTTCATGTATCGCTCAAACTCATAATGCCTTTCATGTGACGGAGAATCAACTACTCGAGCGCCTTGAATCTGTAACACACAACGACAATTATTTCTAACCAATTCCTCTGCCGCCAATTTTCCGCCAATTTTATGATTTGTTGAAACAACAGGAATATTTTCACCCAAAAAACGATCCAACGCAACAATGGGTCCCTGCACACCTTGATATTCCTCAAAATCCAGCATATGGCTTCCTGCTATGATCCCATCCACAATATGTCTGTTCAACATATTAATGTATTCTTTTTCGTAGTTCTGCTCACTGTAGGTACTACAGATCATTGTCTTATATCCCTTTTTCATTAGTTCTGCTTCAGCATATAAAACTACCTCTGCAAAAAACGGATGTGATATTTTGGGAATAATAATTGCGACAATTCCACTTTTCTTACTTAACAAATTTCTTGCAAGTTCATTTGGAATATAATTTAATTCTTTCATTGCGGTCTCTACTTTAATTCGTGTCTCATCCGATACATACCCTGTAGAATTTAAAACCCTCGATACCGTACCAACACCAACTCCAGCCTTCTGTGCTACTTCTTTTATACTAGCCAAATAATCGCCTCCTTCATACATATTGTAACAGGGTTTCTTCGCAGCCTCATTGTAACGTTCCATCCCAATCCTGTTTTTTATTGTGTCAATAGTATATCATTTGATATTCTATTTTACAATTCTTTTTATACATTTTTCACAAACACTTATTTGTCAAGCGTTCTTTATATGCCATTTTGTACAATTTGTTTCTTTTGTAATTACTAATTTCCAAACTATTCCTTCACAATCTTCGAATAAAATACGCAACTTCACGCTCTCCACATCAGACATTTCTTAATTAATTTTCTGATTAAACATTAAAACAATAATACGATCATTCTTTCACACTATTCTTGTTTTTAAATGGGCAGACCATCTACCGACGATATCACTCTTAAAGGAACAAAAAATACAGGCAGTACTCACCTTTCCTGAATACCAACCTGCATTTTCTGAGGTTTTTTCAAAATTTTATAGCAATTTTTATTTTCAACTTAATTTATTAACCGCTTCCGCCAGTTCCAGATACTCCTGGTAATGTTTCTTATACCAGTCTTTCTTCTCAAAATAAGCCTTAATGCGTCACCTCAATTTTGACCTCTACAGCCGTAACCCTTTAATATCTTTAATCCGTGATAAGATCGTATTGCAGCTACAGCTGATAATGCCGGGCAGTGTATCAATGACGTTGTGCAGGAAGTGCTCCATTTCATCACTTGATGAAGCAACAGCATGTACATGCAATTTGTCTCTTCCTGTGACACGGTAAATCTGTGTGACTGTATCGTCTTTGTATAAAATATCCGTCACCTGTGCCAAATGCCCTGGTTTTATTTCAATTTCAAAATAACTGGATACAGCCCCACTGATTTTTTGCGGATTTATTATTGTTGTATATTCTTCAATTATCCCCTTTTTCTCCATAGCCTGAATCCGGGCTTTTACTGCCACTCTGGAAATGCCGGTTTCTTCACCGATATCTGAGTAGGAGATACGTGCATTTTCTATAAGTAACTGGATAATCTTCTGATCCAGTTCATCTAAATTATCCAGGTACATAAGTGCCCTCCTGCAAAATAATATACGTCAGCTTTATTCGATTTCCCAACCAGCTTTACGGCACAATCTCAAGCCAGTAACCATCTGGATCTACGATGAAATAAATTCCCATTGCTTCATTTTCGAAGCAAATGCAGCCCATCTCTTTGTGCTTCTTGTGCGCAGCCTCGTAATCCTCCGCTTGGAATGCCAGGTGGAATTCGCATTCACCCAGATTATATGGCTGTGGATGATCCTTAAGCCAGGTAAGTTCCAGCTCAAAATCACTTACATCGTTGCTCAGATACACGATGATAAAATTATCGGTAGTCTTTCTTCTTACCTCGTGCAGATCAAGGGCCTCATTGTAAAATTTAATAGATCGGTCCAGGTCTGACACATTATAGTTTTCGTGAATCATCTTAAATTTCATACTTCTTCTCCTTTTGTACATTCTGTGTTTTTAATGCGTGACTTATATTGCGGATATTCAGTAATGAACCGCTTAATTACACTGGCATCATTCCAGTAATGCATTGGAAAAATGACATTGCAATCTACATTTTTAAGGAAATACAGGATCCCGTCGGCATAGTGATCTCCCTGCCTCGGATCTAAGGGAACAAATGCAGCATCAAAATGCATACCCTTAATTTTCCTGATCTCTGCACGATATGCAGAAGTAAGCCTCTGGTTGTCAGCTTTCAGCTCACCATCCCAGTACCAGTCGTTTAAGTCGCCGGCATGATAAATGGTGCCTTCCTTTGTTTTGACAATGAATGCGACACCACTATCGTTAGACAGCAAAGTATCAACTTCAGTGCCATTATCCAGATTATAAGTCTGATCATGATAAACATATGTGATCTTCAGATCCGATAAATGATTCCTTTTTCGTATATCATTCGCCAGGACTGCCTGATAAGTCATCCCCATATCTTCAAGAATCCCAAAGATTTGTGGGTTAAAATGATCCTGGTGGAAATGACTGCAAAAAACGATTACTTCTTTTTCCTTGTCAAGGTTCGATAGTTCACCCTTATAATAATCAAAAATATAGTAGCAGTCTCTGGTCTCAATTAAAAACCCACTGTGGTTAATGTAAGTAACTTTCATGATACCTCCTTCATTTCCCGCGTTCTCTTTCAGCTATTTCTGAAGCAACACGTCAAATGAAAAACATTTTCTTATAGCATGTTTAAAAAAAGCTTTCTGCAAAATACAGCCAGATACTATAGACTTGATGATCTTCTGAGCGCCACATAGGATATTAAAAAGTTCGCAAACCAACCTGCTGGTACAGCAAGCCAGACGAATTCAATGCCAAAACGCGGTGCAAAAATCAAAGCAACAGACAGGCGAATCGCCAAATTCACCATATTTGCAATGAGGAACGGGCGCATGATTCCCAGACCACGAAGGACTCCATCGGTTGCCATTTTGATTCCCATAAAAATGAAGAAATAACCAAGCCATCTCATATAATCCCCGGATACCTGATATGCCAGAGCGGTTCCGTCCTTACCAAGAAACAGCGAGGAAATTTGCGTATGCAGCGTTTCAATAACGATGAAAGCAAGTGCTGCAAAGCACACATCCAGCACCAATGCAGCCTGGTAGCCTTTTTGGATACGCTGGGGTTTGTTTGCGCCGAGATTCTGTGAAACATATGGCGAAACTGCATTGCCGATAGATACAAAAATCAGGGAAAAAACATTCTCGACACGCATCGTCGCCGCATATCCCGCAAGTGCCTGTGTGCCGAAGGGATTTACAACTGCCTGCACGATCATCATACCAATAGACACTGTAGACTGCTGAAGAACCGAAGGTACAGCAATTTGAAACATGGAATATAACTCCTGCCTGTCAAACCAGTCAAAGGGACTTTTATATCGCCGCATCCGGTGAAAGAAAATCAAAAGCGAAAACACGGCGGAAATGCCTTGTGCAATCAAAGTTGCAAGCGCCGCACCGAACACGCCGAGATCAAGACCAGCCACCATCCAGAGATCCATAAAAATATTTAAGACTGACGAAAATATCAGGAGTCCCAGTGGAATTTTTGATTCGCCTATGGAAGTAAACATCGTTGAAAGAATGTTGTACATAAACAAAAAAGGAAAACCCACGAAATAGACCCGCAAATACAGCACTGCATCGTCCAGTATATCGGCAGGGGTTTGTAACGTGCTCATCATCCAATGGGAAAAGCAAAAGCCAAAAATACCAAGGACTATGCTTAGAATTAAAAAGCTAAGCAAAGACGTTGACACGATGGTTTTCATTTTTCCATACTCCCTGGCACCGAAATAACGGCTCACGAGCACACCGGCACCCACACCGGCACCCAGTGCCACACAAATGAAAACATTGGTCAGCGCTGCACAGGCACCGACAGCTGCAAGTGCAGAGGAACCCACAAACTGACCGACGATAATGGAGTCAGCCATATTGTATATTTGCTGAAAAAAGCTGCCGAGAATCATCGGCACTGCAAAAACCGTCAGCGCTTTAAGCGGCGCATCTGTGATTAAATATTCATCTTTTGACATTATCATATGCCTCCACAGGTTTCATAATTTCATTTATTCTTCCCTTCATAAGAATTTATTTGTTTATTCGAAATGTAAGTTTTAAGTTACGTTCCGAAGCAATTATATGTGGTTGCAACTAATAAGTCAAGTCGCCGTTTACTCTGAGTTACTGGTCACTCCGTGACCAGTAACTCACTTCGCGATGCACAGAAATCATGCATTCCCATGATTTCGCGCTGAGATTCTCGGGTTTTCTGTGAACCTTGTTCACAAAAAACACCTCGCGGAACGTTACCAGTGAACAGTAACACCGATATTTCACCTTATATATTTTGCTATCACCGGTAAAAGTACATTCATATCAATTGGTTTTGCCACATGATCATTCATTCCCATGGATATCGCCTTCTGTCTGTCCTCTGCGAAGGCGTTTGCTGTCATTGCAATAATGGGGATGGAGGCTTTCTTCTCATCTTTCATTCTGCGTATCCTGGCTGCAGCATCATATCCATCCATCACCGGCATCTGAATGTCCATAAGAATCATATCATAATATCCGGAATCTGCTTTCTCCAGCTTATCCAGACACTCTGCTCCATCTTCCGCACGGTCTGTAATGATCTTTTGTTCTGCAAGCAGTTCTATCGCGATCTCTGCATTCAGATCATTATCCTCTGCAAGAAGAATACGTTTTCCTTCCAGCTTTTCTAATACATCTGGCTGTTCAGATATCTGATCCCTATATACATCCGCTTCTGATGCCATATCAAAAGAAATATCTACCGTGAATTTTGTCCCGACACCTTGCGTGCTTTCTACCTGGATGCTTCCGCCCATCAGCTCAATCATGGATTTTACAATAGGAAGGCCCAGTCCTGTACCAGCGACCTTGTTCTCTGTAGTTGTATGTTCTCTGGAAAATTCTTCAAAGATATGTGGAAGATATTCCTCACTCATGCCAATGCCTGTATCTTCACAAGTAAAAATAAACCGGGCTTTCCGGGGATTCTCTGAATCTTTCTCATATATCTTTACATGGACCGCATGCCCATCGGATGTATACTTTATTGCATTGCTGATAATATTCAGCATTATCTCCTGAAGCTTCACTCTGTCACAAAAGATAAACGTATGATATACATCCAAATCTGCCGAATACTGCAGGTTCTTCTTCCTTATATCTTCCTCAAATACTGTGTTTACCGTATGAAACACTGCGTTTATATCCTCATCTTTCAACTGCAGCGCTATAGTACCGCTTTCAATACGGGCTATCTCCAGGATCTGGTTAATAATCGTCATCAGCAAATTTCCGGAAGAACAGATTTTTCCCAGATATTCCTTTGCTTTTTCCTCGTTCTGAAGATTCTTTTCCAGTAATCCGGAAAAACCTATAATCGCATTCATCGGCGTCCGTATATCATGGCTCATATTAAACAGAAATCGCGTTTTTGCTTCATTTGCACTTTTCGCCAGCTCCGCCGCTTTTTTAAGATCAGCAGCATATTGTTTTTCTCTGTGCTTTTTGCTGGATATCTGATAATAAATTGTAGCGACCAATAATGAAAATATATAAGAAGCGGCAATAGCGAGGAGCCAGTATGAAACCGGGATCCACCCATTCGAAGGCACAATATCAAAATACCATGTGTTATTCGGGATCTCACATTCTATCGTCAGGCTGTCTTCCGGCATATCCTCCTGACTCTGGGCAAAAATAACCTTATCTCCACTGCTTCTGTCATAAGACCAGATCTTATAGCTGAAATCCGCCTCACTTAAGGATTGCAGATTTATGTCACTCATGAAACGATCCCAGTCAACTACCTGGAGTACAAATCCCCAGAAACTACTCTCTCCGGAATCATCGTTTCGATAAACCGGTTTAAAAAGTAATGCTCCGGTTCCTCCCTGCTTTAACTGATAGGGGCCACCAAGTGTATACTCCCCGGTTTCCTTAGCCAGAGCTGCATCCTTTTTCCGTTCATGTTCCCCCAGTACATCCAGTCCAAGAGCCTCTGAATTTCCCTGCATAGGATAGATTTCGGTTATGATCCCTTCCGGTGCCAGCTCAAACGCCTTTACCACACCATCCTCATTGGGAATCTTTTCTGCCAGTTCTGAAAAAGTGTTTTCATCCATATCCGATCCATCAATGATATAATTTCCCAGAAGATCAGAAATCGTTATATAATTGTCCAGCTTTTCCTTGACTCTCCTTATCGTGCTTTCTGCCATATAAGTTCCCACTGCTTTTTTTTCTTTTTCCTGATATCGGATCATCTGGCTACACACAAAAAATGCAAGCAGGAAAGAGAGAAGGCCAACAATATAGCAATATTTCTTAATATGTTTAGCAGCTGTACCATTTATTTTCATTGAATTTTCCTCATTATGTTTTCTTCCAACTGTTTTTCAGCGGGCTGTGCAATAAAATCGAATGGTATCTATCACTTTCTCATCCGATGCCTGATTGATGTCTGATATCAAAGACAGAATCTGATTCAGAAGTTCCAGCTTTTTGTTAAATTGTCTGTAGTTAATCTCATGTTCTTCATTCTTATTATCATTTGCCTTAAACTTTTCCATAAAATCCCCCAACACTTATATAGAAAATATTCCCCCATTAATGCCTGAAAACAAAAGGAGAACAGCCGATACATATGTTCGAACTGTTCTCCTACATTACTGTTCACTGGTAATGTTCTTTGTACTCATACCGTTCCGTATCTATATGACTTCTTTCTTATTTAGAATAAGTATATTTTTAAATAAAATTTGAAGATACTTTCGTTTCTGCAAAAGTCATTTCCGCTTATATCACTTTCATAATATCACAGACAGTTACGTTTGTCACATAAAAGTTCAAATAGCTGTGATGCGCTTCTTTGCATATCCTTTTCCGGCAGTTGCCGTTATACCTGTCGCTTTCAGCACATCATTATATTTTTTTAAAAACTCATAATCTGCTCTTCGTCAAGTCTTTTAAGAATTTCGCATGCCAACTTAACCGCATTATCAAAATCAGCATAAGCTGAAATCCCGTAATGTGTGTGCGCATAGCGAACCGGAACACCAATAACAATGACCGGAACTGCTTTTTCAGTCAGATGTATAACTGCACCATTGGTTGAACCAGCACTGCGAACTGCATCCTGAACCGGGATGCCAAGCTTTTCTGCCAGATCAAGCGCATATCTCTGGTAACGTGGATTGGTAATCATGCGTGAATCAATGTGACGAAGCATCGGGCCACGCTTAATAGCAGTCTGAACCATATACTGCTCAACGCACGTATCATCTGCCGGGCAGCCTTCAAAAACAATTGCGATATCCGGCTTAATTACCTGTGCTGTCACAGTGGCACCACGTACACCAACTTCTTCCTGTGCTGCACAAGCGCCAACAATATCCACATTCAAATCCTGACCAGCCAGAGTATGCATGGTCTTAAGAATTGCCGCACATCCCAAACGACAGTCAAAGCTCTTGCCCACCATCAGATCTGTGGTTTCTGAATATGTAAATGTCACATCTGGCACTACCGGTTCACCGATACGAATGCCGAACTTTTCAACCGCCTCTTCTTTAGAAACAGCGCCAACATCTACCGTGATATCTTTCATATCCAGAGGTGCTTTACGCTCCTGCTCTGTCATGAAATGCGGAGGCTTACTGGCAGTAATACCTGGAATATATTCTCCGAATCGGTTGCGAACCAGGACTTTATGAGCGGGAATATTGTGGTTCACCCAACCTCCGATCTGAATGATACGGAGAGTTCCGTTCGGGCAGATAGCCTGCACCATAAAGCCAACCTCATCACTATGTGCATCAAGCTGAACAACCGGACGTTTGCCGTTATTTTCTTTACGGCGGATATATAGGTTGCGCATGCGATCTTCTGTAATTTCTCCGAGTCCTTCTGCATAAGGACGAATTGCAGCAACCACTTCATCTTCGAAGCCTGATGTACCGTTTGCATTTGAAATTGCTGCAATCATTTCCAACGTTGTTTTTTTATCCATTCTGACACCTCTTTATGAAAGTTTTAGCTTCTTGAGCTCAACATCTACTTATATGATTTTATATGTTATATTTAACTGTCAATAATCTCCAGTTCCCCTTTTGGATTGACTTTTTTCTGACAATAAAGATTTTTTCGAGCCTCGCTTGATAAACCAAGTATATTCCAGACCAATATGATTGTCAACAAATCCAACTCGATGTGGTAAATTTCGTGAACTTCTTATAGAGCAAAGAATGCTATGCAAAAATCAATAACGCCAAGTAGGATTTATTATAATCCCGTATCGGCGTTATTGATTGTAATTATCTCATTATTACAGATTTTTTATAACCTATTGTGTCAGATACTATAGACTTGACACGACATTTATTGGATTTCCGCTTGTGACATCATTTCTTTCACTAATTCATAATTACTTGTCCAATATTGTTCGGAAATAAAATAATGTGCTTTTTAGGCTCAGTCCATCTTTTATCCCCAAATATACAATCAGAAATGGCAGCATGAACATGCATACTCGGATCCATATCTTTTTTCTCCTCTATCAATTATCATGATGGATTTGTATTCTGCAATGTAGAATGCCTTTAACATCTGGAACGTGATCTTCACAAAGTATTCGATCAGTCTGGACATGACTGGACCATGAAAATAAAAGACACCAACCGAAGTCAGTGTCATTTCTTCAATCTTTCTATTCTCTCACACAAACATCTCATACATTCCCACCATCACTGGCATGGTCACAATTGACAGCAGTGTCGTAAGTACATACAATGAGCTCGCATATGCCGCATCTTTATCATATAGTTGCGCCATGGATGTCACAGTTGCACAAGCAGGTGTTATGGATGCAATATATACAGTCAGGAGAATCTGTTTGGAATCATTTATTCCTGCAAATGTATGAATCAGTTTCATTAGAATCAGTACAAATATTGGATAAACAATCAATCGCAATACTGTTGAAAGATAGTTTCTTTTTTTAGTAAATACAATCTTAAGAGGTACGTCCGCAATAACCATTCCGGCAAGCAGCATACCAATCGGACCAATCATATTATTCATCATATCCATGACATCCTGCACTCCCGAAAGCATCTGGATTCTGCAGATAAACAATATCACTCCTACTATGATTGAAATAATATTTACGTTCAGAAATACTTTTTTCCACTCTAATCTATCTTCTTCGCAAATCATATTTTTGCAATGTGTCCAGATCAAAACCAGCTGTACCGTAATATAAGCACTGGAGTAAATAACATACTCCTTTCCAAGCAAATCCTGTACCAGCGGAATTACCAGTATCCCGGCATTTGAATAAATAACAGTTGCACGCTCAATCGTATCCAGCTGTAATACTTGTTTTAATATTGTGGTAAGTATCAGAAATAAAACATGTACCAGAACTGCTGCCGCACATGCCAGGAGCAGTCCTTTTTTTACATCTGGCGTATAGTCCACCTGAAATGCGTCGATAATTACGCATGGAATAACCAGATAAACCATGACTACAGATATGCTTTTACTCTCTGATGACTTCATAAGGCCGGCTTTTACAACCGCATATCCCATAAGCATGATTGCAAAAAGCTTTGCAATCTCTTCCATTAGTAATAAACTGATTTGCATATTTTGTCCCTTCTTTTCTGATGTCTGTTATTTTTAATTATAGCATGCTTTGTCCAGCTACTTGCAGGTCTCCTACGCTGTCTGTGACGGAAGCTGTTTATACCACAGTTCTCCCTTCCATAGTTGGTTTCTTATTTCCAGCTATAAATCTCTACTCATTCGTAAAAAATTATAAGAAAATCCCCGGCATACTGCGGACGTTTCCTTGAAGTAAAATCTATTGTTGTCACACGTCCTTGCTATCCCTATAATAAGTTATGCCGGGGAAAATTGTCTATCTTATTAAATTGTATTTTTTAAATACGGGCTACGCCGGTTCTCTTTGCTGCCTCCGCAACTGCTTTGGCTACCGCCGGTCCTACTCTCTTATCGAATGCCTTCGGAATGATATATTCCGGAGAAAGTTCCTCATCTGCGATCAGATTTGCAAGTGCTTCAGACGCTGCCAGCTTCATTTCATCATTGATCTCTTTTGCTCTCACATCAAATGCGCCACGAAAGATTCCTGGAAAAGCAAGTACGTTGTTGATCTGGTTCGGGAAATCACTTCTTCCTGTGGAAACAACTTTTGCTCCGCCAGCCTTTGCGTCATCCGGGAAAATCTCCGGAGTCGGGTTTGCACATGCAAAAACAATTGCATCCTTATTCATGGTCTTAACCATCTCTGTTGTAACGGCACCAGGTGCGGAAACACCGATAAATACATCTGCGCCGACCAGCATATCTGCCAGAGAACCTGCTTTCTTATCCAGATTGGTCACCTTGCTCATTTCATCTTTGACTGGATTCATTCCTTCCGGACGTCCCTCATAGATCGCACCCTTTCTGTCACAGAGTGTGATGTTCTTAAATCCGGCTGTGAGAAGCAGACGAGCGATAGAGATTGCTGCTGCTCCTGCTCCGTTCATTACAACATGGACATCCTCTTTCTTCTTGCCAACAACTTTAAGTGCATTGGTAAGACCTGCCAGTGTGATGATCGCAGTACCATGCTGGTCATCATGGAAGATCGGAATATCACATTTTTCTTTCAGTTTCTTTTCAATTTCGAAACATCTCGGTGCGGAAATATCTTCCAGGTTTACTCCACCAAAGGAACCGGAGATCATATAGATTGTATTTACAATTTCGTCCACATCGTTGCTTTTAATGCAGAGTGGAAATGCATCTACATCACCAAATGCCTTGAAAAGGACACATTTACCTTCCATAACCGGCATTCCGGCTTCTGGTCCAATGTTTCCAAGTCCAAGAACAGCAGAACCGTCTGTAACTACCAGACACATGTTCCATCTTCTTGTGAGTTCGTAAGATTTGTTTACATCCTTCTGGATTTCCAGACAAGGCTGTGCAACTCCAGGTGTATAAGCAAGTGACAGATCATCCTTATTTTCTACAGGTACTCTTGTTACAACTTCAATCTTACCTTTCCATTCTCCATGCAGTCTTAAAGATTCTTTTGCATAATCCATTTCTATTGTCCTCCCTGGTATCTTAAATTATGTGAAACCGTATGATTCGGCTGCCTCTATTGTTACTGTAAACAGTTGCCTTCTAATCTATTAATAATTTCCTGTAAAGAATTTGCTATCTTTTGGAAGCTCATATCCGTCAAAATATTTATCAAAGTCAAGTTTGAGATATCCACACAGATTAGCAAGTTCGACCATCGTATTATCGTTTACAGGTAATCCATGTTCTCTTCTTTCTTTTTCTGCCAAAACTTCTTTTTCACCATGTGTATAAATGCGTTCTTTGCCTTCTGCCTTCGGACTTTCTCTCAAAGCTTCCAGGTATTCTGAAAAATGTCTGCGGATTGCCTGAGGATCACCAAATGCAGCCGGATCGATTGCCATGAATCCATGACAGATTCCAGTTTTATCCGGGAATGTGCAGCAATGATCCGAAGTAACACCCATGGAAAGAATGGAACTGAACAGTTCACATAACATACCATATCCATATCCCTTGTGGCTTCCTGTAACCTCTTCATTTCCACCAAGGGGCATGATTCCGCCGCCCTTCTTTGCAACAATATTGGCAAGGACATCCGGTGCGTCTGTGCTTGCATGACCATCTTTGTCCAACGCCCATCCATTAGGAAGCGGTTTCTCCATTTTGTTGTACATTTCTAGTTTTCCTCTTGTAACTACTGTAGTAGAACAGTCAAAGAAAAACGGATACGGGTCTGCCGGCATAGCTACTGCGATTGGGTTTGATCCAAGCATGGCTTTTTTGCCAAACGTAGGAACCATAATAGCCTCTGAATTAGTGCAAGCCATTCCCAGAAGTCCTTCATCGCACGCCATCTTTGCATAATATCCGGCAATACCAAAATGATTGGACTCACGGACGGTTACGATTCCAACTCCGGTTTTTTTGGCTTTTTCGATGGCTTTTTTCATTGCGTAAACGGAAATAAGCTGTCCCATTCCATTATGACCATCAATCACTGCAGATATCGGTGTTTCAAATACAACTTCAGGCTTTGCCTGCGGATGGATGGTTCCCTTTTCGATTCCCTTATGATAACGCACCATTCTCTGCATACCATGACTTTCTATTCCATAAAGGTCAGCCGTAAGAAGCACATCCTTGATCTGATTGCTTTCTTCCTCTGTAAATCCAAACGCCTTGAATACGTCTCCGCAAAAATGATTCAGTGTCTCATATGACCATTTCACATATCCCATTGTTTCGCACCTCTTTCTGGTATTGCCAGTTTTATTTATTGGTATTACCAATTTGCATTTTAATTATATCACTGGTATTACCAAAACACAATAGAGGTCATATCAATTAACTCTGTAAAAATGCCCAAAATTTCTTAGGATTTTTTTTGCATTTCTTCCATATAACGTTCAATCGTATCCATATGTTCGGACATACATCGTTCCGCCTGTTCTGCATCTCCGTTGATGATTGCCTCAACAAGCCGATGATGCTGGTCATCAACCTCTCTGGCAGAATTATTCTTTTTCATAATGTAGTCTCTCGTCCCGGAAACAATATTCTCCGTAAGCTGATCCGCTGCCGCAAGGACACTGTAAATCATCGGGTTATCTGCGATCTTTGCAATCTTCTGGTGAAGTTCGCGATCCAGTTTACCCCGTATCTTTTCATCTTCTGCGGCGTCCAGCCGTGCAAGAATCATCCATAATTCTGCTGCGTTCAGCGGTGTGCACTTCCTCGCTGCAAGAATTGCTGATTCTCTTTCCAGTGCCGCACGAAACTGCTGATTCTGGCGCAGATATCCATTATTTAATTTAAAAAGTATGGATAAGGGGCCGATCAGCCAGGTATCCAGATCCTCCGTAATATAATTCCCGCCTCCCGGCACCGGCTTGACTATTCCCAGCAGTTCCAGTGCTCTCAAAACTTCTCTGACTGCCGGTCTGGACACTCCCATGGTCTCCGCCATTGTCCGCTCCGCCGGAAGGGCAGCTCCCGCTTTAAGACTGCCATTCTGAATGTTCTCTATAATCTGATTTAAAATCCCATCGAAAGCCCGCTCATCCCCAATTTCTCTAAACATAATCCATTCCGTTACTGAAAACTTATAAAAAGTCATAAACCTCTATGTTTCATTCCTTCTTCAAATAATTTTTACGGATGTTTGTTAATCTGTTATTTCGTTTTAATAAAAGTTTTTCCTTTTTGATTACATTATTTGTTTTACAGTAACTTACCCCTTTCTTATTTTTCTCGTAAGAACGAGAGAGACTACGCTGTAATCTGCGTTTCTGTTTTTCTAATTTCTTTACTTTCTGAGTTCTGGATCTGAAATGAATCTGCCACCTTTTTCATAGTTCTCTTTTTCGCTGGCCAAAACCCAGTTATAAGCAAATCTTGATGCACCAGCATACTGAAGCTTGTTTTCCTTGTAATTAATCCCGGAACCGATATCACTTATTATCTCAAATGGCTGTCCTTTTGCCTGAAGATATATTCTAACATTATCAATCTGCCGTTCCAGATCATCTTTTTGTTTATGATTGGAAATGCGACAATATCCAATTGTAATGCGGTTTTTAGGTTTTACATTTATTACCTGGTTAAGTTGCTCATCAGAATAATATTTACTCAAGGCATCAACTTTCAATAATATTCTACTCTAATATCTTATAAAATACCATAATTTTAACATCCTGTCATGAAGCCTCTGTTCTTAATAGCTACTGTTCACTGGTAACGTTCCGCGAGGTATTGTTGTGAACAAAGTTCACAGAAAGCCCTAGTTGTCCATCATTCTGCTCATCTCCCATTAAAATATCCTATTTTATTTTTTATGAAGAGTATTGTATTGATAATTGTGTTTATTTATTGAAGTTTTGAAAATATTAGATTTCGTTTTCAAAGCTCTAGGAAAGTACAGATTACTGAAAGTACCAGAATATACATTCCAGGATCATAAGTGGTCGCCGTTAAAAAAAGGGATCCTCACAAAATCATCAGTATTCCTTTTCGTACATTTTCCTTCCTATTCTATTTTTTACTCTTCATATCAAGCGACATATCAAGCATCCAACCACAATCACCATGGTAAATCATTTGTTTTGTCATGCCACCGTCAATACAGATATTTTCACCTGTGATAAAGCCTGCTTTTTCAGAGCAAAGAAACAGTACCATATTGGCAGTATCCATAGGATTTCCGACACGATGAACCGGCTGCTGCACTGCATCTGCTCCTGTATATTCGATAAAGTCAGTATCTATCCATCCCGGAGAGATTGAATTGACTCGTACTTGTCCAATATTGCTCAGGAATAAAATCATGTGCTTTTAAATTTGTCTTTAACCATATGTCAGCAACTCTATTAATATCTGGGTTCTGCATCTTTCTGATCATAACGATTATCCTCCATCAGCTTTGATTTCTCCGTAACAACCAATCAGTTATATCGTGAATCTCGACTCCTTCATAGCTATATTTTGGATGTTTAGTTCGGGCAATCATCATTTTCGGATAACGTACGGAGCTTCTGATCAAATGAAGCCATGGCACATCACCTCCAGCTTTTCCTTAAAAACATTCTAACTTCTTTGTATCTTTTCTCAAATTTACCACTCTTCACATTTAATATCACTTATCTGTTCGATTGGAATGACCGTTTGATCCGTCATGATTAAGGTATGCTCATATTCGTCTACCTTTTTTACAATACCAGAGTACGTAACATAGGATCCGCCGGCTTTTTTTGCATCGGGAATAAAATAAGTTATCGATACCTTCTGTTCTATACCGATATTATTTCTGATTATATTAATTTTTTCGTTCAATTGAGCAATCGCTTCCTCACTCAGTTCCAATCGTTCATCGGTTAATCTTGCCGTTTCCTTTATCGCAGCATCATGTCCGGTCAAAGCTGCAAAAGGAGCAAATTGCGCTGCTCGATCCTGAAGTGGCATTTGCGGATGATTCTTAGAGACCGGATGCGGTAAATTGATGATATCGTCATAAAAATTATTTTTCATCCTCTTTCAACTCCTTTACGCCTTATGACCGCCAATCTGTTCATTTCTGTCCCTGGCGGTTGCACCTTCCTGAAGATTCATCCCCTTCAGTAAAGCGTTTTTTCCAAATTTCTTTTTGATACTGAGCATTGCTTCCTGCATACGTTTTTCGCGACCCAGCACAGCTTCTTCCTCTTCCTGCTTTTTTCTTTGCGCCTCATAATCCGTAAAAAGATCCAGCTGCTCATACGCTTCTTCTTTCTTTACAGAACTTTCATCCACAAGCCTGTTTGCTGTGATATTGATTCTTCTGACAAGCAGGTTTCTGTCAACGATCCTGTCATATAGCTCTATTACTGCATCAGTTATCATCTTGGTTGAGGAAGTCTGCCGTTTCAGATTAGTCGTTCCATGTGCGTGCTTCGGGATTTTTCTTCCATAACGGTCGATCGTAACCTCTCCATGATACTGCTTTCTCCTGTCGGCATTGTTCAGATTCTCAATATCATAACCAACTGTCAACACGATCTGGTCCGTTACAAGCTTCTTATCCACCAAATCCAAAACCATCTGATCCGTCATCTCTTTTACGACCAGTTTTGCTTTTTCAAAATCATAAGGACAATGAAGTACTTGTCCGGCGCAAACACTGTTCATTTCCGGTTTGTAGGCCTTAACCATTTCCATGGTACAGGGTTCATACCCCCAGGCATGGTCGATCAGCAGCTCTGCATTAACGCCAAACAGCTTATATAACAGATCTTCGTTGTATAATTCATTCTCTTTACCAATGGAACACCTGGCAATATCGCCCATTGTATAAAGCCCATATTCTTCCAGCTTCTTTGCATATCCCTTCCCTACTCTCCAGAAATCCGTAAGTGGTCTGTGACTCCAGAGTTTCCTTCGGTATGACATTTCATCCAATTCCGCAATTCGTACACCATCTTTATCTGCTTTAATATGCTTCGCCACAATATCCATCGCAATCTTGCACAAATACATATTCGTTCCGATTCCTGCAGTTGCCGTTATACCTGTCGTTTTCAGCACATCCTGTATCATGGCCATTGCAAGTTCTCTTGGTGTCATATTATAAGTATGCAGATAATCCGTTACATCAATAAATACTTCGTCAATCGAATACGGGAAAATATCTTCCGGCGCAATATATTTCAGATAAATACTGTAAATTCTGGTGCTGTATTCCAGATAGAGAGCCATCCGGGGAGGCGCAACAATATAATCAATCTCCAGTGCAGGATTACTATTTAATTCTGCACTGTCATCAGAAGAACCTGTAAATGTCCTGTTCGGTGCTTTCCACCTGCGGGCACTGTTGGCTTCTTTTACTTTTTGAACAACCTCAAATAAACGAGCCCTTCCGGGGATCCCATAATACTTTAAAGCTGGAGATACCGCAAGACAGATGGTTTTTTCTGTTCTGCTTTTATCCGCAACCACAAGATTGGTCGTCAAAGGATCCCTATTTCGTTCTTTACATTCCACAGACGCATAGAATGACTTAAGATCGATTGCGATATAGGTTCTTTCCTTTTCCATCATTCTACACCTCCTGGTTCTCCTGTGTTTCGTTTCTAATTCTTTATTCTGACCGGAAATCTTTCTCATCATAACAATCCGCTCAAGTATTTCCTGCCTGAATTTATCTACGTCATTTGTACGCTTACGCACGCCTGCTGCCGCAGCATGTCCACCTCCGCAAAATGCCTGCAAAAGTTCATTTACATTAATCCATTTTCCATCAGATCGGAAGGAACACCGCCAGCGGTTTTCTTCTTCCTCATACATGGTAAAACCTAGCTGAAAATACAGGGATTGTGACTGTTTGTCCTTTTGGCAACTGTTTTTTTACTGTTCCTGGTGGCACCCTATATATTTTACCACCCCTTAAACACTGATACTTGGTAGGCTGCCACATTTTCCGGATTCTCCAACGCTTTTCTCCGCCATGCATTTGGTGAAATTCCCGTTATTTTCTTAAAATTACGCATAAATGTAGATATCACCGGGTATCCTACAGAATTAGACACTTTTTCTATGGAACATTTTTCTTTTGCGAGCATTTCACAGGCCTTCTTAATCCGAACCAGATTTAGATATTCTGATGGTGTAATATTAGCAGACTCTATAAAGATCCTCCGCATATGTGTCTCACTCAGATTACATGCCCTTGCAAAATCCTTTCCCCCGATGTCCTCCATATAATGTAATTCTATATAACTTATAATTTTACGTGTATAATCTGAAGTTTCCCGGGAATTATTCTGAAACTTTATGTTTTCATTATCTAAACGATCAAAAAACAGCACAAGATTAAACGCAAGCGTTGAAACAGTATATCTATAATTTGCTTGTCTCAGCTGTATTTCTTCTATTATCATCTGCATAAGTGCCGCAGCCTTCGTACTTCCAGCATTCTCCAAAACACTTATTTTCTTCGATAGATTCTGTTCAACATAAATATATTTTTCTGGAACATTTACAAAACCTCTTTTTAAAATTTCTTCCACATCCACAAATAAATATTCCCATTTTTGTTTTTTTCCACGCTCCTCCGGTGTAGGACATGTCCGATGTGGTGTGTTTTTTGGAATAAATGTTATCGTACCGGCATGATATAGCAATTCTTTTTCTGCGACACATATGGTTCCATTTCCATAATGGCAATATCCTATCTCCAAACAATTATGAAAGTGCATATTATCTGTCCCATAAATAATTTCCCATTTTTTACCACTTAATGCCATAACAGGAAGATCCTAAGAAATTTCATAATAACGGTATTCTGCCTTTTGCATTCTTCTTTCATTTCCTACCTTCCCAAAGCTTCAACAAATGAACTTGCCGCTCTTATTACTTTTTTGTTCAGAGAATAATAATGCCACTTGCCTTCCTTACGGTCATTTACAATCCCACAGTCAACCAATATTTTCATGTGATGTGATAAAGTAGGCTGCGTGATATTGAATTTATCCAGAATCTTACATCCGCATTTTTCTCCGTCTGACAGCATCTGAACAATCTCCAGTCTATTTGTATCTGATAATGCTTTACATATTAGTATCATATCCTTTGCTTCCATTTTCGCCGCCTCACATAGATAATCATCTATACATCAAATTACCATACGCATAGATGCTTGTCAATGTCCTGAAAAGCACAAAATCATAATAAAACTATCTCCATGACTTCCGATTTAATTTATCTATATCCAATGTCAAAACTCTAAACTATCTGCGTCCAAAAGGAAATACTTCATTCCCATGATGACAAATCCCTCATCATTTCTCCAAGGCTTTTTGCTGCCATTTACAATAACAACCTTCTTGAAAGAGTCCGGGATATTACGCAGAGAATTGAACTCCTGAGTCTGCTTTTCTTCTGAAGTCATGTCATAAGCAACCTGGATGTAGTATCTCTGATTGCCTTGGTTAACTACAAAATCAACTTCCAGCTGCTTACGTACACGCTTGCCCTCTTTATCTTTATCAAAGATCTGCACAACACCCACATCAACATTGTAGCCACGAATCAGTAGCTCGTTATAAACAATGTTCTCCATGATATGAGTAGGCTCCTGTTGCCTGAAATTCAAACGGGCATTTCTCAGACCCAGATCGGTAAAGTAGTATTTCATATTTGCACCGATATACTTTCTGCCCTTAATATCGTATCGGCTTGCTTTAGAAATCAAAAACGCATCTGCCAAATAGTCGATATGATTGGAAATCGTTTTGTTTGTATAACTCATCTGACGCTCACTGGCAAAGGTATTAGCAATCTTTGAAGGGTTGGTCGGTGCACCGATTGCAGATGCAAGCACATCAACCAGAATGCCAATTTCATCCACATTTTGGATCTTGTTTCTTTCAATTACGTCCTTCAGATAAACATTTGCAAAGATATTTTTCAGGTAATCTGCCTTCTGTCGTTCGCTCTGTAAACCTACGACCTGCGGCAATCCGCCATAGGTCATGTAGTCATCCCATGCATCGTCGTAATCACCTTTATAGACAGAATAAAACTCTGCAAAAGAGAGGGGATAGATTCTGATCTCATCACCTCTGCCACGAAACTCGGTCACAATGTCGCTGGACAAGAACTTAGAATTGCTTCCGGTGACATACACATCAATGTTGCTCATGCGGAGCAGGCTATTCAGCACTTCCTCAAATCGTGGCATGAACTGTACTTCATCCAGAAGAAGATAATACTTATCATCATCCTTCATGGCATCTTTGATGTACTTAAAGCACACCTTGGGATCTCTTAATTCCTCATTCTCAATACCATCCAAGGCAATCTCAATAATATGATCGGCAGCAACACCATTCTCCTGTAAATATCTCTTGAAAATATTAAACAGCAAAAAAGATTTGCCGCATCTACGAATACCGGTAATCACCTTTATCATTCCATTATCTTTTCGCATGGTCAACTGCTGTAGATAAGCATCTCTTTTAATTTCTATCATTATATACCTCAATTCCGTGCTTTTGCACACTTTTTAGTAATAATATTCTATCATAGAACAATCTGAGCTTCAATATCTATTCCCATCTTATGTGTATCCGCACATTTTTATGTAATATAAGATAAATATCTTTTCATTTTTTTGATTGCAGTGTCAAAATCGACTACTAAATCATTTGTTTTGTCATACCACCGTCAATACAAATGTTTTCACCTGTGATAAAGCCTGCTTTTTCAGAGCAAAGGAACAATACCATATTGGCAATATCCATAGGATTTCCGACACGATGAACCGGCTGCTGCAGTGTAACTTTCTGTTTGCGGCTGACTCATACGGTCACGGGAAGATGAAATATTAACAATGGCAGCTCCTTCAGAGAAATATGGCTGAAATAGTTTTGCCAGATAAAATGGTGCCGTAACCGATACAAATACTCTGCTGTTTCCAAATTTACATTTTCCCGTTTAAAATGCTGGACTACATCACCAATATGAAATCTACATTCTTCCATTAGCTGCCTATCCTCCGATTTCTTACTTCCACGCTTTCCAGATATCCGGCTGATATCCAAGAGTGGATTGTTTTCCATTACGAACCACCGGTGTTCTAATCACCTGCGGGTTTTCCAGTACCTTCTCAAGTTTATCTTCCTCTGCAATGTACTTAATGAGCGCAAGCAGATCCTTATCCTTGCCCTCCCAGTTGATCATATTTTCCAGTCCACCATTTGCCTGGGCAACCGAATTAAATTCGCCCTTACTCATGCCCTTTTCTTTCATATCAATAAACTGAAACTTAATCCCACGTTCTTTAAAGAAACGTTCTGCTTTCTTTGTATCATTACACTTCTTTGTTCCAAAAATCTGTATATTCAAATTAATCCTCCTTGTCCATCGCCATATGTATCATTTTGTAAAGCGGACATTCCAGGTCCGCATTCAGTTATATTATCTTTCCAGACAAATGATCAATTTCATGCTGGCAGATCTGAGCCGTCCATCCGGACAGCTTCTGCCGCTGTTTTTTCCAGTTGAAATCATAATACTCTACTTCTATTTCCTGGTACCGGGTCGTCTTACGAACACCATCTAAGGATAAACAGCCTTCTTCTGTCTCATACATGTCACGTTTTGAAACGATCACCGGATTGAACATCACAACATCTATGAAGCCCATATTTACAATGATGATATTCTTCTTTACACCAATCATGTTTGCCGCCATACCCACACAACGCTCCCGGTTCGCCTGCAGCGTATCCTGCAGGTCTTTTCCAACTTGGATATCTGCTTTCGTGGCCGGTTCGGATGGTTGGCCTAAAAAGAAAACGTCTCTTACAATTTGCTTTACCATTTACTTTCTCCCTGTAGCTTTCATTCTGCTTTTTCCAATTTATTATTTACATCGAGACAAACTTTGTCTCCTTCATTGATATTACGCTCATAGAGCTTGGCATCCTCTGCTTTTACTGTCACTTCTTTTCCAGAAGAATCCACAAGAGTCACTAGTGCCATGACTGGTGCATCATCCAGTCGTTCTTCACAACCAAAATCCAGGTCTTCATCGATTCGTTTTACTGTATACATCATACTTTAATTCCTCTTGAGATAATATTAAGAATCAGTATTCTACATACCTTTTCCGACTTTCCACCACTTCATCTTCCGTTACAGCCATCCTTACATTGCCATCGTTATAAAATCCATATAAAATAGACAAGAGGTACAATTTAAACCTCTTGTTCATTATTATACCTTACATGTAATAAATTGTCATAAATAACTTTCCGTATTTTGTTGCTTTCCTTGTTTCTTCCCATCAGCCAAAGCAAATAGCCGAGACTCTAATCAGCCTCAGCTATTCTAAACTATATCATTCAGTTTCAAAAATCAAACTCATCCGGATCCAGTCCTGCATCTTCCAAAACTTCTCTTCTTTCATCCGGATCCATAAATTCCAATTCATCATAATCCAGCCCTGCATCCGCAAAAGTAGCGATCTCATCGTCGTCATCAAAGATACTTTTTTCATCATCCTTCATCATTTCGTCCATGAACTGAAACTGTGCAGCACGTTCCCAACTATCCAATTTCCCGTCTCTGTTAAAATCAAACATCTTATCAAATCCAAACATAATTTTTCCTCCCTTAATCTTCCATAAACTCGAAATACTCTTGCTCACTGGCAAATAAAATGTATTTGCCTTCTACATATCCCATATATCCGTTGCTTGTGTCATAACCTTTCATTTGCCAGTCCTCCTTGGATTTTTCTTCTTTTTTGATGTTATCATCTTACAATAAATGGCTGTACAAAAATCCCGACAACCAACCGGCTAAACTTCCTTGAGCATTCTTTGATATAAACCCTAAAATGATAATTTTACAAAGTCTATTACTTGTTGTTAGTTCATAATTTATGTATAATAAAATTCATATAAGAAATACACGCTCAGCATGCATCCTGGAACATAGATGCTCTGCATGTTTGGCGATATACGGGGAGGAAATTCTCATGGGTAAACAATCCACCAGGGAAAACAAAACAATTTACCAGCTTTACCGAGAAGCGGCAGGACTTACAAGAGCAGAGGCCAGTGAAAAAATGGATGCTGTATCTGATTCAAAAATTGAAAAATTTGAATATGAAACACAAGAACCTACGCCTTATGATATCCTCCAGATGGCAGATGCCTATAAAAGACCAGATCTTTGCAATTATTATTGCTCTCACAAATGCGAAATCGGCCATCGTTATGTTCCAGAAGTAGAAGTGACCGATCTGTCAAATATCATTTTGGAGACAATTGCCAGTCTGAATGAAATCAATCCTCTTACCGGTCGTCTGATCCAGATTGCCCGTGACGGTAAGATCAGCGATGATGAAATGAAAGATTTTGCTTATATCAGTAAAAAACTTGATGAAATTTCTTTAGCCATAGACTCTTTGAATCTTTGGGTAGATAAGACAGCCGGAGAACAGGGGCTTAATCTCGATCTCTTAAATGCCGAAAAAGATAAATTAAAATAACCCATAACGCCCAAAAAGGCAATGAACCATTTCTGACTCATTGCCTTTTCCTTTACATACGCTGTAATTGATTGACGATACTTTCTGTTCTTCGAATTGCTTCTTCTACCTGTCTTTTTGCATTATTGATTCGATCCTGGACCACCCAGTCCACAACAAATCCATCAAAAAAATAATCCGCAAAAGAAAGAAAATCTCCAGTATCGATATTCAAATTACATACCATATTTACATCATTTAATTCTCTACTGAAATTACGAAGATCATACTTTGCCTGTTCCATATTCCGTTTGGCCTGATCCATTTTAGAATGTTTTAACATCGTAGTGAAAAAGCCGCCGCCAAACATATCTACCAGGCCCCAGTTCTTTGCACTGTTTAAATTTTCTTTTGCTGCCTGAAGACTGTTCAAAGCTCTGCGCCCAGCTTCAATTGCTTCTCTCTTTTCTTTTTCAATATCATATCCCATTCGTTTTCTCCTCCTGATCCATTATGAATGTGACGTCACCAAAGCTATAATGCCACCGACAATCAATAATGGAAAAGCAATGTACATCAGTCCACCTACAACCATGCCAATCAATATCACCGGGAAGAAAATAACTGTGCAAAGTAGTTTCATAATTCCCCAGGATGCTCTTAACCCAAAAACAAAAAATTTTCCGACAAACCAAATTATACAAATTGTAAATAATAACGATAACATTTTTTTCTCCTTCTGAAACTCATTTTGATATGTGTCTTTCATTTTTTCTGTTCTTTTTCTGCTGAATATTCAGATGCGTTCTTTATACCAAGCTTATTACTGAATGCCGAATTTTTCTCCATCTTTTCTATTATCCGGATTAATCGAATTCTCTGTGCCACTTCCATCTGATCACCCCATTTATATTCTGCTTTTTTGTTGATATTGTCACTATAACAAATTTCTTTTTCATAATACACATCCACCATGAGGAATTGCATCTTTATATTTCTCGAAATTTGAGAATTCTGTCTTTATATTCCTCTGCATGAATTGTTCCTGAAGATGAATTGATTAAAGTCATATTGGAAAATGATGAACTGAAAAATCCAGCAATACATTTGGAAAATAAGCGTAAAATACATTCTCTTGTAACCATCAAAACGCCGGTATAGGATTATAAAAATCCTGTATCGGCGTTATTAATTGCTTTATTGATTGTGATCATTTTATTTTCTTTATTCAGATGAACTGCTTATCAGCAATGCAAACCTCTATTTCTGTTCATCCTCGGACCGATTGTCCTTGGACTTATCCGGAATCCTATCTGGCAGGACTCCGGCGGACTGGCAAGCTCATTTAATTTTCAAAGTGCTGATCCGGCTTTTTGATTCAAATTTTTGATCTGTAGCCTTCTCAACTTCTAAATACAAAAAAGTTTGGGAAAGTTTAGGGAGAAATGAAAATAGATAAAAAAAATAAAAACGCCAGTGAAATGACTCCACTGACGCCTTACAAATACTATTGATTTTTCTTTTGTTATAAAAAAAGACCATCTACGGTTTTACGGTAAATGATCTTTTTATTGCCAATATTCCATTTATATCATTTTGTTTTCATAATCTTGTAACTCATGGAAAATATCATCCACATATACAACATCATTTTCTATTCTATATAACATAAAATATCTGTGCTGTTGAAAATTTATTCGACGATATCCCAGACTCTGTAAACGTGGATTGTCGCATACTTTCAAACTACTCGCTACATACTTTAACTTTTTAATAGTATACTCAAAATCATCAAGCACATTTTTCGCTGCTTGCTTATTTTTCTTAGCGAAAAGCAGATACTGTATAAACTGATTCAAGTCTTCTTGTGCTTCAGCTGTTACAACTATTTTATAATCCATATTTTCCTCTTATATCTGAAATCACATCATCTGCATTTCGGTAATTTCCCCTTTTTGAAGATTCTCTGGATTGTTCCAGTCTTTGAAGCATCTCTTCTTCTTTCATAGATGTATAAGGATTATGCACAGTTCGTTTTATTTCAAATGGAAATCCATTATATGCAACCGCCTGCGTTAAAAACATCCTTATTGCTGATGTCGTGTCAGTTCCAAGATCTTTAAAAAGCTGATCTGATTTATTTTTCAAATCATCGTCTACCCTGATCTGAATTGTACTTGCCATTTTAGATACCTCCTTTTTTCTTCATTATAATGCTATTTCATTACTAATTCAATACAATTGTATTGATATTTCACTTATTTCTTTGCACTTATCTAAGATAGTAGATATGGAATCTTAGATTACAATTGAGGTAGGTACAATAAAAATACAATCGGCACAACTTTTTCTTTCTGTACTCATTCAGTTCCTGACGTCCAATGATTGGGATGCCAGGATAACCACCTGTCTGTGTCCTGATTGCCGGAGAGCTTGTCTGGGCGCACAATTCCGATTTATCCAATTAAACAAACTAGAAGTTTCCTTATAACCAATAACCGCAATGATCTTATCATTCATACGCAGATAACATATACTGCTGTCTTTAGGTATGCTACTTCTCCTTATAAGAACACTTCATTTTTGTTTCTGACACCCTTTAAGGCACCAAGCATCTGTTCCGTTTTCTGCTGTAATGGAAGCGGACGAATTCTCGCCTGTTCCGTACAGATATGGGTGCATGCCATGCAAAGAATACATTTCTCTATATCCGTAATCACTGCTCCATCTGCAACTGAAATAGCGTTTGTCGGACAGACAGTTACGCATTTTCCACACTTCGTACAGGATGGTAGGGAAATTGATGCAACCGGCATATTCATCTCTGGTTTGTATGGGCGATTTCCTGGAACCTGAACATTCTCTACAGCAGTGCTATTCTTGACAGTTTCTGCAAATTTATGGATTTCTTTCTCATCTTCTCCATCATAGGTTCCTTACTTCCCAGATCATGCCAGATTACTTCTTTTTCCATCGCATCCGCAAAAATACTACTCACTTTTTTCGTTCCTCCCGTGGGACTGAAATAGTATACCTCCATTTTATCTAACATTTTTAATCGTCCTTTATTCTCTATAATTCCCATAAGTTTTTAGTTACAGGCATGCGTATAATAAACACATTCCTAAAAATGTATCTTTTTATCGATATAATCGGCGATATCCTTCAGGGAATACTTTGCCATCGCCATCTGCACTTCCGCCAGTGGCTTTTACATTGCCTCTCTGATATTCCCTCTTACAAAACAATTAGAATTTGGAACGTGCTTTATAAATTTTTTCCAATCCCCTCAAGTTCGTTCATGGAGTCCTTGTTTTTTTCAAGTTCATCTCTGGCTGTTGCGTAATATGATTTTTTGAAAAGCATATCCCATGAAAGATATTTTGCCATACAGTCAAACTGCTTATCAATCAGCTCATACTGGATACTGTCTACGGGAGAACCGCCTACAACAATCGTGCCAACTTTTTTATTTTTTAACTGCAATCCACGGCAGTAGCACTTATCAATGATAAGTTTCAATTGTGCTGACATTCCCCACCAATAAACTGGTGTAGCAAAAAGAATCATATCTGCAGCAGCAATTTTATCAATTATAGGATTTGTATCATCCTTATCGATGCATCCCTTAGAGCATTGACAGACACCACATCCCTTGCATGGTGCAATGTTGAGTTTGTCAGGTTCAATGATTTCAATTTCATTCTTTTCTGATGCTCCTTTTATAAATGCATTGATTGCTGTCAGCGTGTTTCCTTTTCTGGCACTTCCATTAATGATTACAATTTTCATGCGTGTATCCTCCAACTTCCGATTGAACAAAATCGCTGCGCGAT
>NZ_JAQDKY010000110.1:0-898 GCF_027662325.1 Blautia faecis
CCTATCAGCCAGAGGAAAAAACGATAAAGAAAAACCGCTGTTGCATGGTTTGTTGGCTTCCATGTAGCAGCGGTTTTTGCTGGGATTATTCAGTTGAATTTTTAGCACGACAAACTGGAATTTGTCAAAGAGGATTATTCCAATATTCCACAGTATTTCTATTTACATCATAAAAAGTAATATTACCCGCATTTATAGGCAAGACAATCGCAAAAGGTTTATTGCGGTCAATATCAACCACTTGAATTGTGTTGCCATCATCTATTTCAAGTTGTTGCACCTGCTGTTGATTCATAGAAATAAATGCTCGTTCATTATATCCCTCTACAGTAAACTCCACAATTCCTCTTTGAATCCCCGAAAGAGTTCCACCTCCACGGAAAAAATATCCGAAGGAAAGTCCTGGACGATTGACATAGACGGAAAAAGAATGGTCACTCAAATCCTGAGGGTAAGAAATATATGCAGCCATCGTGCTGGAAACGCTTCCATCGACCGTCCAATCATCCTTAATCTTCTGCGACGAACGAATATCTGCCTCCAGCTTAGATGAAGTCACGCCGATCTCATTGTTCGTATAAAGAAAACAAACAAATAAAATACAAGCAAGAACAACCCCTATCACAATTTTAAGAAATATTTTTTTCGATATTATTTTTCATTTTTTTAAACTATTTAATACTAATGTCTTTTATAATAGCTTTTCATATATTATATAATCAATCTTTATAAGTCCTTTTATAAATTTCTTTTCTACCATTTTCGATAAATTCCTGTTTAATATTTTTAATTCCATAAACAATAGTTTCAATAGGATAATATTCTTCAACTATATCTTGATATTCTTTTGCTTTCTCAATATCTATATTTCCATACATTCTTAATATATCTTCTCCAA
>NZ_JAQDKY010000111.1:0-889 GCF_027662325.1 Blautia faecis
TTGTTAATCCGACCGCTTTTCAGAAGTGCTACCATCTCATCACTCAAATGCAGCTCCCTTAATGGCGTGTTGATCTCCGCCCGGTTCTCTGTCCGGCAAAAGAGATAATCGAGGGACACCCCATAAAAATCTGCCAGCAGGATAAGGTTGCCATGATTGATTTCCTTATAGTCGTCTTTTTCATAACTGCCAAGAGCCGATTTTGAAATACCCGTTTGCTCAGCCAGTTCTTCCAGTTTTAATCCTTTGTTTAATCGTAAATCTTTTAGCCGTTCCTGTATTGTAGTAGCTCCGTTCATTGAAGCAGTTCCCCCTTTCTAACGACATTTATAACCGTTGAATTGATTATACCATATCAATTCCGCAATCGTGGAAATTTCTGATTTTTACCCCGAATTCCTACTTTGTGGACATACGGCACAGGGCACAAAAATGTTCTATGATACAGGTAGTTCATCGATGGATTATTCCAATCGAATGACCAGCCTGTGTGGGATATGCTTCCCCGGCGATGTAGCGTCATGACTTTTGGCAGGGATATGGAGGAACCCTTACCAAAACGAGCGTACCAAAGGGAGCGATACGCCGCTGTGAGATTCAGGGGAGGAACGACACCGGGGAGAACTGGCGAACTGACACCGAAATGATACCGAAACACAACAATCTGATAGGGGGACAGTCTACCCTATCGCTGATACTTCGGGAGATTTTAAGCGGCTCTATGGCTGTAATTTTACCGAAAATCGCCCCGAAACCATACACTAAAACGGGAGGAAGCGCAATATGCCGAGAATGAGCAAAAAGAGGAAGCATGAGCTTTCCTTTTACCTCAATGACCGGGGGCGTGTCACTTACAACGAATTATGCCGGAAATGCCAGCATGGGTGCA
>NZ_JAQDKY010000112.1:0-841 GCF_027662325.1 Blautia faecis
TCGCGCAGCGATTTTGTTCAACTGGAAGTTGTCGCTTTACTTTTGTTGTATCTTAGCCAAAACACTTTCTATTACAAGTGTTACTGTTATAAAGGCTCCTACAAGGGTATAGTAGTTTAAGCCATACATCAATGGCAAAAGAGAAATAACTACCGTAATAATGGAAAGGACAAACAATGCTTTGAGAACACCCTTCTTCTTCAATGAAAACAATGAAAGTAAGAAGATGGCAACAGTAAGTGTGGCTGTAATAAGTGGAGCAAAATTTGCATAGCCAAACGGTGTAAGGCTAAAGTATGAGAATGTTTCTTTTACTCTTTCTGTTGGAGATGTTGCAAAAATACAAACTGCTCCTAAGGGTAATAATTCTAACACTATTGTTAAAGCTGGCAAAACCGCTAAGCAGACTTTCTTCATGTTGTATATCTCCTTTACAAATTATGATTTTCTCAATTCTCCAAACCGGAATTTGACACTTTGTATTTATCGAGAATACTCTTGAAACCATTTTGCAAAGCGTGATTTATTGAAAATAATGAATTTATATAGTTCTCCATTTTTCATATTAACTGTTGCAATTGGAAAGACTATCCACTCCCAAGAGATTTCTTTTATTTCCTGCATCGGCAAAACTAAATTTCTGTATTTCTTGTCAACTGTAAGCTTGTTTGTCTTGTAAGTAAGCGACTGACTATCGAGGTACAGACCTCCTCCAAGTATGCCATTGTGACACAAACTGCAAACAAAAGATTTCATAGAAACATTCCTCCATTAAATTCTTATTTGTTGTCTTCTTCATTATACTTCACTGCCTATCAAAAAGATAGCATATTTTATGAAA
>NZ_JAQDKY010000113.1:0-773 GCF_027662325.1 Blautia faecis
GTTATTTATCCAAACGAGCAAAGAAAAAGGAGGAACACACAGAATGAATTTTGAATTTATGACGATAGACACACCATTGCCGCCCTGTATGCCTTTTCCCAGAGCGTTGACAGGATTTCCAGTCAGCAGCACCGCAAAGGTCATGTACTGCCGGATGCTGGACGCTATGCTCTCCAAAGGGCAGGAGGACGAGAACGGAATCCTCTTTGTCTGCTTCCCTGTCACAGCCATTGCCGCAGTCCTGTCCCGCAGCTCCATGACGGTCAAGCGTTCTCTGAATGAACTGGAAACTGCCGGACTTATCATGCGGGTGCGTCAGGGCATTGGAGAACCAAACAGGATTTATGTGCTGATACCGGGAAAGGAGGACGCTGCCCTTGCCTGAACGTGGCGGTATGCTGGAAAGTTTTCTGCAAGAACCGGAACGCCTGACAGATGATGATGTCATGCTGTTGTTGAAACTCATTTTTCACAGACAGGACACGCAGGAACTATTGAAAAAACTGCTGGAACGGGAGATGCCGGAACCCCCTTAGTTTACTAAGGGCGCAATTATACACCACCCAAAGGTTGGTGCATTGCGTTCTCCGAAGGCTCCTCGCCGGAGGGCTGTGATTTTCCGCAGTCATGGTCTGCTCCAAATCATACAGGGGACGCTACGCTTCCCCTGCGCTGGCTGCCGCCAGCTACCCTTTTGTGGACTTGCCATCTGGGGACACCTTGCGTTGCAAGCTGTTCCCAGCCGACAAGTTTCATAAAATATGCTATCTTTT
>NZ_JAQDKY010000114.1:0-674 GCF_027662325.1 Blautia faecis
GTTTTCCATCCAGCTCTTGCGAGAGACGGAACTTTTTCTTCATAAGACTCAATTTCAATCACCGTATCTTCATCAAGATCAATGTATTCTCTTTTAAGTAAAACAGCATTTTCCTTATTTTCATATGGCTTGATTTCAGTATCTGCCTTTACCGTCACCATACTACCAAGGGAAATAATCATGGTTAATAATACACACAACAAACTTTTCATTTTTCTCATAAAGAGCCTTCTTTGTAATTATCCTATTTTTAAATCGAGAAATGGATTCTTTTCTCCCCTCCTTCCCATTCCCACTACATTTCCGATTTAATTTTGTAAATCAACAGTAATACCATCTCCAACTGGAACCGCCAGGTCTTCCGGTGCCTGGTCTTCATCATATACTGTTCCTATTTCTTCTATGTAAGCATCTTCCGATTCCTTCTGCTCATAGGAAACCGTTTTTCCTATAGTTCCTGAATAGTGATAAAGCTGTAGCGTTAACTGTTTTGCATGATCCGAAATCCCCAAATCCTGTAATTCAAAAATTAGATTCGGTTTATCGTAGGAAGTGAGACTAAAAACATATTCATTTCCTAAATCATCCTTCCCGCGAAGCCAGAATTCATCTTCATTTGTCATATCGAAATATGATCCAGAAATGGTACACCCGAAAATATTATATTTCATTTC
>NZ_JAQDKY010000115.1:0-674 GCF_027662325.1 Blautia faecis
ATTTTCAATAACTGTGTGATGGCAAAGAAAGTATCCCGGTCTCTTACTTTCTCAGAAAAGAAACTGACAAAGTATTTTCCGGATGATTATACAGCCAAAGATATGGAGCAGGTGATTGAATCATTATTAGAAAAGTGGATGCAGGAACAGTCCTGTTAAGGAGAGAAAAAGCTAAGAAAACAATGTCAAAGAAGTTTAAAAAGAGGACTTCTTAGCAGAAAATGAAAGGAGGAAACTATGGAGAAAAAAATGACATTTAATTATTTTTACGGTACCGAAGCTGATCAGTTCAGCTTCTACCGCATACCAAAAGCATTATTTACAGACAGCTATTTTAAAGATTTATCAAGCGATGCTAAAATTTTATATGGACTGATGTTGGATCGAATGTCTCTTTCCATCAAGAATCAGTGGTTTGACGACAAAAACAGAGCATATATCTACTTTTCCATCGAAGATATCATGGAATTACTGAACTGTGGCAGAAATAAAGCCATCAAATCCATGAGAGAGCTGGATGACGAAACAGGAATTGGTCTGATTGAGAAACGCAGACAGGGATTTGGAAAGGTGAACGTTATCTACGTGAAAACCTTTATGCCTGAGAAAACAGATGAGAAAAAATTTGGAGAGGAATTAGAGAAGTTTAAAAAACAAACTTCTGTGGAAAATGA
>NZ_JAQDKY010000116.1:0-642 GCF_027662325.1 Blautia faecis
AAACTTCATGAAGTCCCAAAATCAAACTTCTAGAAGTCCCGAAAACAAACTTCAAGAAGTTTACATTTCAAACCCTAATAATACTAATCTTAGTGATACTGAAATGAATGATAATAAATCTAATCATATCATATCTGTGGATGAGAAAAGATTTGATAGCGATAATCACTCTGAGGATTATCAGGCTTATGAAAACCTTGTCAAAGAGACCATTGATTATGAATCACTGGAAGTAACCCATCATGACGATATGCGACAGGTAGATGAAATCGTGAACCTGATCGTAGAAACTGTGATGTGTAAAAACGACAAGATATTGATTGCCAGCAACTGGTATCCGGCATCACTGGTGAAGAAAAAATTTCTGATGCTGACCTATTCACATATCGAGTATGTCTTACACTGTATGAGTGGTAACACCACAAAGGTGAAGAATATCAAGAAATATTTGTTAGCAGCCCTGTTTAATGCACCGTCAACGATGAACGGGTATTATCAGGCAGAGGTGAACCATGATATGCCAGGACTGGTAAGATAGGAGGTTCACATGTTTATTTTAAAATTTGCTGGGAAGATATTATTACTGCCGGTATGGCTGATCCTTTTTGTAATTGGCCTGGCAGTGAAGATGACAGTACAGAC
>NZ_JAQDKY010000117.1:0-307 GCF_027662325.1 Blautia faecis
CAGGCCGCATATCTGCCTGTTAAAGGACTTCAACAGTTGATCAAGACCATTCTTACAGTAAAGAAAAGACTGAACCGGAAACTGGCGATTGAGGGCATTCTCCTGACCATGGTAGATTTCAGAACCAATTACGCAAGGGACATTGCATCAAGAGTACATACAACATACGGAAGTCAGATCGAGGTATTTGAAAATGTAATTCCGATGTCTGTAAAAGCTGCTGAGACCAGTGCAGAGGGAAAAAGCATCTATATGCACTGTCCAAAAGGAAAGGTTGCAGAGGCATATAAGAACTTAACACAGGAGG
>NZ_JAQDKY010000117.1:317-641 GCF_027662325.1 Blautia faecis
AGATGATGATGCCATTGTGGCTATGGTGGACGCTAATATTCAGCGAGAGGAACTGTTACCAAGTGAGAAAGCTTTTGCTTACAAGATGAAACTTGATGCAATGAAAAGGCAGGGAATCAGAACAGATTTAACTTTGTCTCAAAATGAGACGAAGTTGAGATCAGATGAAGTCTTGAGCAAGCAAGTTGGAGAAAGTAGAGCTCAGGTTCAAAGATTTGTACGATTAACAGAGCTTATTCCAGAACTTCTTGATCTGGTAGATAACAAAAAGCTTCAGTTCACGGTTGCTGTAGATATCTCTTACATCGATAAGGAAGTACAGGG
>NZ_JAQDKY010000118.1:0-581 GCF_027662325.1 Blautia faecis
GTATTGGAAAATACCATATACGGACTGATCCGCTCACCGCCAATGATAAACTCCCTTGGCAGTCTGGCAAGCATCCACACACGGCGTCCTTCCTGCAGGGAACCGGCTGTCTCATAACGGACACCCTCGCCCAGTAATGTATCTGTAAAAGCAAAGGCTTCTTCATTCTGGATTACCTTGTAACGGTCTGTTACTACGCCCAGCACCTTGCGGTCTGTGTCTCTTACATTCGCTTTGTACCCCTGGATCAGTTCTTCATTTTCTGTGTAGACTGGCTCCTGGAGAACTTTCCAGTTAAGTCCTGCAAGGCGCAATGCATCCTTGGAATTTGGCGCTTCTGCTACCATTGTTCCCAATCCGTGCCATGGTTTTTCTCTTGTATAAAACATTGTCTCCACATTTGCTGCCATAATTATTTCTCTCCTTTTCTTTTCATGATCTCGTCCCAGATTACAACTGCTGCTGATAAAATACTGATAATGATTCTCTGCAATTACGATTCCCCCTTATTCATCACACTGAAACACGTTTCCTTCACCTTTTGCAAGACGGATGCAGTTACTTTTTCCATCATAGCAATA
>NZ_JAQDKY010000119.1:0-557 GCF_027662325.1 Blautia faecis
GCATATAAGAACTTAACACAGGAGGTTTTGAAGAATGAAAAATAGAAGTGGCGAAAAGATTAAACTGGCAAGCATTGATGAACTGCTGGGTGTGGTAAATGAAGAATCTGCAATGGAGATAGAAATCAGTAAGATCCATCCGTTTAAAAATCATCCGTTCAAGGTGCTGGATGATGAAAAGATGCAGGATCTGGTTGAAAGTGTAAACCGGCAATCGTAAGAGAATTATCGGATGATGATGCCGTGATTGCGATGGTGGACGCTAACATTCAGCGAGAGGAACTGTTACCGAGTGAGAAAGCATTTGCATATAAGATGAAAATGGATGCTATGAGAAGAACAGCAGGTCGTCCGACCAAAGAAAATCCCCGACAAAATGTCGGGAATTATGAGACGGCAGATCTCATTGGAAAGGATAATGGAGAAAGTGGACGACAGGTTCAAAGATATATTCGTCTTACGGAATTAATACCAGAACTTTTAGATCTGGTAGATAAGAAAAAGCTCCAATTTACAGTTGCTATTGATATCTCCTACATCGATAAGGAAGTACAGGG
>NZ_JAQDKY010000012.1:0-95975 GCF_027662325.1 Blautia faecis
TCGATTCCGGCTCTGGGCATTTTTTTATTTTTCAGACACGCTCTGGAAAAAGCCGCCCCCGAAGGGGCGGCCTCATTTATTTTGTAAGCATTTTATCTAATGTTTCGTTCAGCATCTCTCTGGATGTCACCTGTATCGCCTGAATTCCTACCTTCTTCGCACCTTCCACATTATCCATGCGGTCATCGAAAAACAGACACTCTTCTGCTTTCAGGCTATATTTCTCCAGAAGGATTTCATAAATTTCCCTGTCTGGCTTCAGGACGTGAACCTGATAGGAAACAACTCCCCCATCAAGTACATTCAGGAATTTCGCTCCCTTGGTGTGCACATGGAGCAGCTCTTCTGAGTAATTGGAAAGCAGGTAAATCTTATAACCCTTTTCCTTCAGCGCTGCAACCTTGTCCCAGACCTCCGGACGCTTTACAGCCATCTGCTCTCCGTTTCGAAGGAACCAGCCCATCACATCCACATCGTCCGGGTACTTCAGTTCATACTGATGAATGGCTTCCTCAAGGCTCAGCCTTCCTCCATCAAGTCCCTGTACCCAGATCTCATTGTCAAACATTTCCTCGCCAATTCTCTTCGCCTCAGCTTCAGAAAGGCCGTAGTCCCTGGTCAGCATCTCAAACCAGCGATACTCCACCAGTACATCTCCAACATCAAAAATTAAATTCCGAATCATTAGTCTTCATAACCATTCGGGTTATTGCTCTGCCATCTCCAGGAATCCTCGCACATCTCACGGATGCCATTCTCAGCTGTCCAGCCAAGCTCTTTCGCTGCCTTGGAAGCATCGCAGTAGCAGGTAGCAATATCGCCTGCACGACGTGGTTTGATCGCATATGGGATCTTAACGCCTGTTGCAGCTTCGAAATTCTTCACAATATCAAGAACACTGTAGCCTTTTCCTGTGCCAAGGTTGTAGATTGCAAGTCCAGGATTCTCCTCGATCTTTTTAAGCGCTTTTACATGACCTTTGGCAAGATCTACTACATGGATATAATCTCTCACGCCGGTTCCATCCGGAGTGTCATAGTCATTACCGAATACGCCAAGCTCTTTCAGTTTGCCAACAGCAACCTGTGTGATGTATGGCATAAGGTTGTTCGGGATACCATTTGGGTTCTCGCCGATGGTTCCGCTCTTGTGGGCACCGATCGGATTAAAATAACGAAGCAGCATTACGTTCCACTCCGGATCTGCTTTCTGGATGTCTGTAAGAACCTGCTCCAGCATGGATTTGGTCCAGCCATATGGGTTGGTACACTGTCCTTTCGGGCATTCTTCTGTGATCGGGATCTGTGCCGGATCTCCATATACAGTTGCAGAGGAAGAGAAAATAATATTCTTAACACCATGTTTTCTCATTACATCTACAAGAGTCAGGGTTCCTGCAATATTATTCTCATAATATTCCCAAGGCTTTACAACGGACTCTCCAACAGCCTTCAGTCCGGCAAAATGAATACAGGAGTCAATGTCTTCTTTGTCAAAAATCTGGTCAAGGACTTCCCTGTCCAGGATATCTGCCTTATAAAATTTAACCGGCTTGCCTGTGATCTTGGAAACTCTGTCAAGTGCCTTCTCGCTGGAATTGGACAGATTATCCAGAACTACTACGTCATAACCGGAATTCTGAAGTTCTACAACTGTATGGCTTCCAATGTATCCTGCACCGCCTGTTACTAAAATTGCCATGATATTTTCCTCCTCGTTTACTGCAAAGTTCCCACCACTCATCACAATCAATAAACAAATAACCTTCTGCTGTTTTCTCTTTTCACAGCACTCCACGGAATGTTATCCGCAAACAGCAACTGTGATGGTTTATGTCCATTCTTTGCAATCCTTATTAGTAACCTGGAAGGCATTTTTTATGCCTGCCAAGTTTAGAATACCACTATTTATATTTTTCTACAATAGCTTTCATCTCAGATAATTTCTGTTCCATATCCCAGACCAGCTTAAACTGGGTTCTTGCGCGGTCCAGATTATGATTTTCGCGATGAATGCGGAAGTAATGATCTCCCTCCAGATGGTCTGCCAGGAAACGCATTCCACACTCAAAGGTCATCAGGATTGCACCCATCGGAAGCATTTCCACCTCCAGATCTGTGAGGGCACCGCCGCAGCCTTCCAGAAATCCTTTTACATACACCTCAAACAGATGAAGGTCACAGGACACTTTGGAAATATCCTGCTCATCCTCTGCTGCCGTGCTTGCGCCGAAACGGATGGAATCGCCAAAATCATTCAGAGAAAGTCCCGGCATTACCGTGTCCAGATCGATCACACAGATTCCCTTATGTGTAGCATTATCGATCATGATATTATTCAGCTTTGTGTCATTGTGCGTTACACGAAGAGGCAGCTTACCTGCATCCTGTAAATCCACAAGTGTATGGGCCAGCTGCTCTCTTTCCAGGACAAACTGTATCTCCTTCTGAACATCAGCCGCCCGTCCGCATGCATCCTCTTCCACAGCCTTTTTAAAATTGGCAAATCGCTTCACTGTATTATGAAAATCCGGGATTGTCTCATGAAGAGTATCTGCCGGATAATCAGCAAGAAGGCGCTGGAAATTACCAAATGCAAGAGCACTCTGGTAAAAATCCTCGTCATTTTCCACCTGATCAAAGCAGGTTGCATCTTCTATAAACAGATACGCTCTCCAGTATTCTCCCTCTTTATCTACAAAATAAGGAGCTCCAGCACGGTCATTTACGATATTCAGGGTTTCGCGCTCTGCATCCCCGCCATTTTCCAGGATTTTCTTCTTCAGCCAGGAGGTGACACCACTGATATTCTCCATAAGACCAACAGGATCTTTGAAAATCTGCTTGTTCATTTTCTGGAGAATATAGCGCTTCTGTCCGGCTTCTGTGGAAAATACAGCACAGTAAGTCTCATTAATGTGGCCATTTCCGAATATGCCAACCTCTTCAAGTTTACCGCCAAAATCAAAGCTGTTGATTACTTCCATCAGTTCCTGATGGCTTACATCTTTTGTTTTTCCCACTTATTTTTCCTCCCAAAGCTTCTGAGGATAAAGACCGTCATCTTTCAGCTTCTGAATTGCAGCAACTACTACCGGCTTATCTTCTTTATAGGTAACTCCGTACCATTTGTCCATAGATTTCAGAACTTTGACAGTTGCTTTCTTCTCGCCAAGAAGCTCATCTACAACAAATGGAAGGAAATATTCGCATTTCAGAGGATTCTTTTCCACATTTTCTTTCAGGAATAATGGGAATCTGTCCTTCAGTTCTTTCAGAATGCTTGCAGAAAATCCCCACATATTCATAGACACCGTAGCATCCATAGGAAGCTCTGTCCATGTAGCACCATCATCCTCGGTATAAGCAGCACCGCCATCTCTCTTCTCAATATGGGTGCGCTCATTAATATCCTTCAGAAATCCCTCTTCGTCTGTCACACAAACACCACGAGCCACATGTCCATTATCTGTCAATGTGTTCTCAAGCTTGTAGCCTACCATCATGTACTGATAAATGCCGTCTTTATCCTGATTCTCTGTAAGGAAATCATATGCCATCTTAAATGCATGACGTCCATAATAATCATCCGCATTAATAACGGCAAAAGGTCCATCAATCACATCGATACAGCTCATGATCGCATGTCCGGTTCCCCATGGCTTCACACGTCCTTCCGGAACTGTAAAGCCTTCCGGAAGATTATGCAGATCCTGGAATACAAATTCCACCTGGATATGCTTACTCATACGATCTCCGATAGCAGCACGGAAATCAGCCTCATTCTCCTTCTTTATAATAAATACAATTTTTTCAAACCCTGCCTGAATAGCATCATAGATAGAAAAATCAATGATAATGTCCCCATCCTTATCAATAGGATCGATCTGCTTCAGGCCACCATATCTGCTTCCCATACCTGCTGCCATTACTACCAATACCGGCTTTTTCATGTTATTGCTGCCTCCCATTTTTTATTTGTCAAAGCGGAGATTCCTGATCCGCTTTGTTGCTTATTCATAACGATACCAGGGACAAACAATTGCCCCTGGTTCGATGGTAACAGACAAATCTCTTCTTGTCAATTTTTATCAATTATTTCACAGGAAATACTCCGGTTTTAATATTCCCAGACCACTCCCAAGCACTTTTCCGGATTTCAGATATTTCTTTGCAGCCCTCTGAAGCGAAGTATTCTCAGAATATACATTCAGATTTCGCTGTACTTTCCCCCAAATACGCCATTCAGCCTCACGCTCGTCCCAATCTGTTTCTACGATCTGAAATTGATTCTGAAACATAATGATATTGCTTTTCTCCGGCAAAATGTCTTTAAGCCCCGGATAGAGCAGCCAGGAATGACACAGATACGGCATCTCTTTTCCCCAGAAAGCCATTCCCTGAATAATGGATTCCCTCACACTCTCCAGTGTGAGCTTTTCGCCCTGTGGAATATGAATACTGATGATCGGATCTCCTTTTTTTACCATTCTTTCTCCTGCTGTAAAATTCCAGCGGGAATCCATGATTTCAAATTGCATTCTTCCAAGCCTAAAGATGGTAAGCTTCATATGGCGGAAAAACCAGTCGTATTCATCAATTCCATACTCTCCATATTCCAGAAAACAGTTTTCACACCAAAAGGTCAGATCGTAAAAAGTGTCCCGGAAAATTTCCCGGCTGATTCCCCGCTTTTCATAAGCATCATAGGTTTCGGCGCCCATGCGGCATAAATAATACAGAAACACAAGCCGATAATCCTTTTCCAAAAGAATTTTTTCATAAAACAAAGCTCTGTCTTTCTCATACAAAAGCTTATTTTCCTGATATTCTTCCTCCCCAATGCGTCCGGATTCCTGAAGCTCATTAAGCAGATGCACAGCCTCCGGCAGCATGTTGATTTCAGCTAAAAATTCATTTATTTTCATTGGCAAATCCTCTGAGATTTACAACCTGTCCCGTTATTCTTGCTTCCTCTGCTGCCAGTGCCATCAGATGACTCTCCACGGAAACAGCAGCGTCTGTTTTACCCTTTCTTCCTTCTCCTACCATACGGACAAAATCATGCATCATACTCATATCACTTCCGTTATGTCCGTTTGCAGGTGTGTGAAGCTCTATTGTCTCCAGATTCCCACTGACAAAATCTCTGATCTCAATAGTACCTGCATCCATATCGCCTTTGATCTCACCTTTTGTTCCCATAAGACGGATCCGTCTAGCACACTGGTCTGTAAAGGCTGTCATAAGGAAGGACGCTGTTACCTGATTTTCAAACTTTATGTCAACGGACTGGTGATCTACTACTGTATTATCACAGTGGAATACACATCTTCCGTAAGGTCCTTTTTTCAAAGCCTCCAATACATGCTCCGGATCTGTCTGATCGGTCACTGCACGTACCAGATAGCCATCTAAATTCTCCAGATAAAAGCGTGGTGCATAGAAAGCACATTCATCTCTATGTGGGCATCCATCCAGACAATAAGCAGGAGCTCCTTCCGGTGCATTTTCCTCTGTAAAATAAGACAGTTCGCCAAAGGAACTAAGGCTTTCGCATTTACTGTCTGCCAGCCACAGCATGATATCCATATCATGACAGCATTTCTGCAGGATCATAGGACTGGATTCCTCTGCATTTCTCCAGTTTCCTCTTACAAAGCTATGTGCCTGATGCCAGTAACCTACCTCTTCCATATGCTGGATAGTCATAAGTCTTCCTATTTTGCCTTCTTCCAGAAGTTCTTTTAATTTGGAAAAGAACGGAGAATACCGAAGTACGTGGCACACGGACAGAATACGGTCGTATTTCTTCGCCATCTCTCCCATTTCAATGATTTCTTTCTTGTCGGGAGACATGGGCTTTTCACAAAGTACATGATATCCCTTTTTCAGAGCCATGATCGTAGGCTCATAATGCATCCTGTCCATGGTGCAGATCATGGCACAATCTGCCAGCTTTTCTTTTCCAAGAAGCTCTTCATAGCTTTCGAAGCAAAGCTCTTCCGGAATATTGTGTCTTTTTGCAAAGCTCTCTCTGCGCTCTTTATCCGGCTCTGCAACTGCCACCACCTGAAATTCATCCGGATGGTCCAATGCATACTGAGAATAAACATGACCTCCTCTAAGGCCTGCTCCACTTACAATACTCGTTACCTTTTTCATACTCTTTTACTCCTGTCGCAAACGTATTTTTAAAACCGTATCTTTTTCATCTGGCAATGGATAGGTAAATACCGGATCATCTCCGAAGGAAACAAAGGCCACATCCGGATACAGCACCGTATTCCATGCTTCCCCTCTGTTCACCTCACTGCCGTCAGCAAGATATGTAACAGATTCCAGCTTATCCGGGCCGATTCCATACAGCGGAAGTGCTCCAAGCGGTGTCTCATAAACATGAGCATAAATGATGTCACCTTTCTGGGTATATCTTCCCCAATCCGGCTTTTCCAATTTGGAAATTCCGCATCCGTAAATGCTCTCCCCATTTTTTTTCATCCATTTTCCAACTTCTGTGAGAATCTGAACACTCTCCTCCGGAATATTTCCACGGGCATCTGGTCCCACGTTCAGGATCATATTTCCACCCTTGCTGGCACATTCCACCAGCTTTCTTACAAGCATCTGAGGGGTCTTATACTGATGGTCGAAATTGCAATATCCCCAATGATTATTCATAGTGGCACAAAGTTCCCATGGAATGGGTTCTCCCTTGTCATCACATACTCCTTTTGGAGGAATGATCTGCTCCGGACTTGCAAAATCACCGCTGTAAATCAGTGGTTCCTCTGTTGTAATGCTGCCATGGTTATCCCCCGCACCTTCCAGACGGTTGTCAATGATCACATCCGGCTGATACTTTCGAACCATTTTGATCAGCTCTGTGGCTTTCCATTTTTCTCCGGTCATATCGTCATAGGAAAAATCGAACCATAGAAGATCCAGCTTGCCATACCCTGTTACAAGTTCCTTTATCTGGCCATGCATATACGCAAGATATCTGTCAAAATCAATTTTTTCATCTTTATATGCCGGATTGTTTCGCATAGGATGCTGCCGGTCTCCATATTTAGGAAAATCCGGATGATGCCAGTCGATAATGGAAAAATAAAGACCAACCTTTAATCCTTCCTCTCGGCATGCATCTACAAATTCTCTTACCAGGTCTCTGCCTGCTTTTGTGTTTGTTGACTTGTAGTCTGTCAGTTTAGAGTCAAACAGACAAAATCCGTCATGGTGCTTTGCTGTAAGTACCACGTACTTCATGCCTGCTTTTTTTGCCAGACGAACCCATTTCTTCGGATCATAATCCACAGGATCAAACTGATCAAAATACTTACTGTATTCCTCAATTGTCATTTCTTTCTGTGACATCATCCATTCACCGCATGCCGGAATGGAGTATAATCCCCAATGAATAAACATACCGAATCTGTCTTCCATAAACCATTTGGTGCGCTGTCTTATTTCCTCATTCATGTTTCTATTCTCCTGTCTTCTTCATTATATCAGAAAATTTTGTATATTCAGCATTTTTATCAAAAAACTTTCATTTCACCTGTCAACCTTTCACGGCTCCGCCAGACAGTGCCTCAATAAAGAATCTGCTGAAAATACAGTACAGAAGCACAGGCGGAAGAATGATAATCACCATAGCGGAAAAAAGTCCGTTATAATTGGTGTTAAAGGCTGTTGTGAAAGTAGACAAAAGCGCCGGTACTGTCAGCTTTTCCCTTGTGATCAGCACAAGAGAGGCCCAGTAATACTCATTCCAATTATTCAAAAACGCAAGCACAGCTGCTGTCATAATTCCCGGACGTGCAATTGGAAAAATTACTTTCATCCAGGTCTGTACATACCCACATCCATCAATTCTCGCCGCCTCTTCCAGCTCTCTTGGGATATTGTCGTAATAGTTTTTGATCACAAAAAAACTCACTGCAATTCCACTGCAGGAATAAATCAGGATCAGCGCAGATCTTGTATCATATAAATGCAGGCGGTTTACCAGATTATATACCGGATAAGTAAGGGCTGTGGCTGGGATAAACATGGTGGAATACAAAAGTACATTTACCAGTGCTTTTCCTTTGAATTCCATTCGCGCTACCACATATGCAGACATAGAAATCATCACCACACTGATCACCACGGAAACACCTGCGACAAAAAGACTGTTTCCAAAATATCTCATCACATGTAAATCTTTAAATGTGGAAATATAACCATCCAGACAAATGGATTCCGGAAGCTGAAAGCCAGGTCTCGCCATAGGATCTTTTTTCAGGCTGGATAAAACCAGCCAGCCAATGGGAAGCAACGACACGATCAGCGCCCACGCAAGACAAATGTAAGTCACGATCCTGGTTCCCGCCGGCATACTATTTACACCTTTCAGGGTATTTGTTTTTTTCATATTCATCCTCTTTTCCTTCTTATTCTTTCTCTTTTCTGAAAGAAATGCTGTATACAAAATTAATCACCAGAATGATCACCATCCCAGCCAGGATCTGGATCATTGCCACTGCATTGGCTCGTCCAAACTGGGTTCTCGGACTGGTAATGGCAAGCTCGCGGATAATGTAACTGATACTGTAGGTTCCTGCAGCTCCTTTTGTCAGGAAATAAACCTCGTTATAAAGAAGGAAGCCGGAGGTTGCAGCAAGAACGGATACTGTTTTTAAAGTTCCTTTGATCATAGGGATTGTAATATACCAGTCCTGTCTCAGACCGCTTGCCCCATCCAGCATAGCTGCTTCTCTTACCTCTTCCGGCACTGCCATAATATTCCCCAAAATCATTAAAGTTGTAGTTCCTGTAAAGAAAATATAGGCACAGGTCATGGCCACAAAAGCCGGTCCTTTCAGAAGTAAGATATTATCCCTGAATTCTTTGTTGAAAAGACGAATGATCGGGTTGATAATTCCATAAGAAGGGTTGTACAATTGTAAAAATACAATGCCCATAGCGGCAGTTGAGATCATATTCGGAATAATATAGACATTTCGTACAAATTTAATACCTTTTACCTTTCTGGACAGGGCCAGAGCGATCAAAGCAGCAATGGGAATCTGTACCACTGTTCCAAGAATGGCCCAGGTGGTTGAATTTTTCAGTGCTTCCCAGAAAAATGGATACTTGTTAAAAATATAATCATAATTATCCCACAAATTGCTCCAGCCGAAAAACTCCGGACTAGTAATATTGGTATAATCCCATTTGCAGAAAGAAGTGATAAACACCGTAATAATGGGATACAGATAAAATACGCAAAATGCGATCAGGGTAGGCGCAAGAAACGCTATAATAAATCCTTTTCTCCGCGTACCCAGCTTATTCTTTCTTTTTTTCGCAGCATTCTGATTTTCCAAATTCATACCTCCAAAAAGGGAAGAGATTTCTCCCCTCCCTCTTCTATTTCATTCATAGTTTCTGTTCATCACAGCTGTGTGCTTTAAGCCACCAACGCGATCAGCTCTGTCTGAAGTGCTGCAAATCTTGCATCAATATCTGTTCCTGATACCGCACACTCCATCAATGCATTGATGATAGCTTTGTCCACGTCAGATCCCCAGGTATAGTTCATGTCAATCACTACAGTATCAGCTTCATTTACCTGAGAACAAGCCTGTGCAAGCTTTCTTGTAGCTGCATCATCACTCTCTTCTGCAAGTGCGTTCAAATCAACTGTTGTATTACATGGATTTGCCTGTACGCCAGTGAAGATTTTTTCTTGAACCTCAGCACTTGTCATATATTTGATAAACTCAAGTGCCAGCTCTGTTTTCTCATCACTCATGTTATTTGCCACAGCAAGTCCGCCGCCTGCAGAAGCGATTGCAATATTTCCAGGGAATAAAGCAGGCTCAATGGCATCTGTTAAAGATGCATCAATTCCACTTGCATTCCATACACCATTGAAAAGAACACCAGCCTTACCATTTGTATTAAATTCTGCCATAAGATTTCCGTTATCATCTGTAGTATGCTCAGAACCATTTGCCTGATCCAGATTTGCAGCAGTCTTAAATGCAGCTGCAAATTCCTCTGAATTGATGGTGTCCTCTGTCAGCTCAGATTCCAGCATTTTCTTTCCTTCATCTGTAGAAGCCATAACTGTGTTTACAATATAGCTGGAGCCCTGTCCTGCAATGTATCCGTACACATCCTCGTCCAAAGCACGGATTTTTTCCATTGCTTCTCCAAAAGAATCCCAGTCTGCAAACACCTCCTCTGTAATTCCGGCTTTTTCAAAAATATCGGAATTATACCATAAGCCACGGCTCTCAATCTGATCATGCACTGCATAAATATGACCATCCATATCATGCTGTGTATAGTTAAGACCAACTGCATCCTGCAGACCATTTTCATCGATATACGGTTTCAGATCGTATACCAGATCCTGGGAAAGTGCTGCCTGCGGAACTCCGCCACCGCCTACATCTACCAGATCCGGGAAGGAACCGCCAGCAACCTGTGCACTTACAATGTCATCTCTGTTTTCTACAGCGATTGGTTTGAATGTAACTGATCCATCAGCATGTTCCTTTGCGAACTCATCATAGATATCCCTCATAACCTGAGCTGCAGCCCACTCGCTCTCATCCTGGTAATATCCATGGTAAAATTCCAGAACATCATCATCTGCATAAGCAGTCGTTCCAAATCCAACCAGTGCAGTAGTCCCCATTGCTGCTGCCAGTAAAACACTTACCAATTTTTTCTTCATTACAAAAATCCTCCTTCATAAATTATACGTCTTTGCTTTAACTGTCCTTATTTTACCCTTGTTTTTGGTATTTTTGAATGAATCCCGTTTGCAATTTACAGGTATTTATTGACATTTTCACAATAAAAATAAGGAAAATATTTACCTGACGGCAATATTTTCCTTATCTTTATTTTCCCTATTTATCTATTTTCATTTCACCCAGCTGCCGGGTAAAAGCTTCCGGTGAAATTTTACCGGTAAGCTCTCTGAAAATGTTTTCTGTAAAATAGGCTTTCTGTTCATAAGTCCACAGATTATCCGGAACTTCAATTTTATCCTCTGCACTTAATACCAGGGAAGCAGCCTGAAACAGCCGCGGCATTTCCTTCTCGTAAGAATCCAGAACTACCTGCTTATTCGCCGGAATCTGCTCTGTTTCCTCCAAAATCCGCGTCTGCACCTTCTTGCTTAGCATATATTTCAGGAACCGGATGGAAGCCTCCTCTTTCTGTTCGTTTCCACTTTTTCCAAGCACATAACCAAAACAGGCAGATTCGCAAGACAGCTTCTTCCCGGATGTAGTTGGAAGCAGTGCATACTTGGCATTAATGTTTTCGGAAATCATGGAAGCGCCCCATACGCCATTCACATATATGGCAAGCTTTCCTTCATTGAACAATCTGGTCTCATCCAAATAACTGTATTCTGCATTTTCGGAGGTGGAATATACATAAATTTCCTGCAGCCGTTTCAATACCTCTGAAATTGTACCGATATCGTTTCTGTCCTTTTCTGTACCTTCTTCCAGAAGCATATGATCCATAAAATAAAGATAGCCCTCCGGAGATGTCTGAAGCGAAGCAATTTCATTATTCTCACGTTCCGACCATTTCCAGATTTTGTAGCACATACCGCGAAAAGCATCCCAGGTCCTGGGAATTTCCTTTACGCCAGCTGCGTGCAGAATATCTTCATTATACCAATAACCACCACTTAAGGACAAAACATCTGACACTGTAAACAGCTCCCCTTCTTCTGTGGTCCAATAGTTCAGATTGGTCTGGGAAATATTGGAGGCAAACTCTTCATCTTTTTTCACATAGGGCATAATATCCAGCGCCATATCATTTTCTACAATAAAATCATAGGTTGTATTCTGTCCCATACCGCTGAAGGTAATCACATCCGGCATATCTCCCACCATGATCATGTCCTCCACCTTACGCAGCATTTCCTTTCTTCCTGGCATGGAGATCAGCTGCACCTCAATGTCCGGATTCTCCTTCTGAAATCCATCGTAAATATCCCTCATAGCTACATGATCTTCACCTGTTCCACCCCATGCATGAATCATTGTGATAGTTACAGGCTCTTTTTCTTCTTTCCCGCAGCCTCCAAGGATCAGACTCCCTGCTATTCCGATACTAAAGAAAAGGCCTCTAATTTTTCTCTTCATGTTGTTCTCTTTTCCTGAATTCTTTTGGTGATACCCCGGTTATCTTTTTAAACATTTTTGAGAAATAACCAGCATCTTCCACTCCTACCGCTTCTGAAATCTCATAAGTCTTCATCTCTGTATTCTGCAGATATTCTTTTGCCTTTTCCACCCTTTTCATTAAAATCTCATCAAACAGATTCACACCTGTTTTATTCTTATAATAACGGCTGAGATAGCTGCGGTTCACATGCAGGGTATCTGCAATATCATCCAGCGTGATCTTTTTGCGAAAATTTTCTTCCAGATACTGTTCAATCTGATCAAGCAGTGATTCCGGTTCTTCTGCCTTCGTATGCTCCTGGATTTCGATCTCCTTTTTCAGTCTGGATAGCTTTCCAATTGCTTTTTCCACTGCCAGTGGAAGTTCGTCTATAATGGAAATCTTAAGCACATACTCACATACACTGTATTTAATGGCACGTTTGGCATACTCAAAATCTGAATATGCGGTAAGGATGATCACCTGGGTTTCCGGGCAGGTTTCGTATACATATTTACATACTTCTAATCCGTCAACACCAGGCATCTGTATATCTGTGATCACAATGTCCGGCATTTCTTCCCGGATCTTCTCCAATAGTTCCTGTCCATCACTGACTACGCTCTCCAAAGAACAGTCCATTTTTTCCCAATTTATCAGTTTCTGCAAAGCCTCTCTGATGTATCCTTCATCATCGGCTGCTACCACTTTCCACATAATTTCCACCTCTTTCAATTGGAACTGCAATTTCTATTTCCGTTCCCTTTCCCGGTTCGCTCCAGACCTGAAACTTGTAATGATCTCCATACAGGATCCGGAGCATTTTCTTTGTATTTTCCCAGCCCACATGGGTATGAGGAGTTTTTTCTTTATTTTCCTCTGCCTTCGTCTGATTCCGACAAACGCCTACTCCATCATCTTTTACCCAGATGTAGAGCATTTCCCTTTCATATAAAAGGACCTGCAGATTTCCTTTTCCACGCTTTGGTTCCAAACCATGCGAAACTGCATTTTCCACCAGTGGCTCAATAAGAAGACGGGGAATCAGATCTTCGCCGATTTTTTCATCTTCAAGCTTCACCTCATAAGACAGTTTATCCTGGTAACGGCTTTTCTGCAGATATAAATAAAACTGAACTATTTCCAGTTCCTCTTTTACCTTTATCTTAATCTCTTTTTCCCGGAATATCTTACCCTGCATCAGTCTGGAAAAAGCATTCAGTCCATCGTAAACTTCTTCGTTTCCAGCCATTTTCGCTTTCAGACTCAGCATGGCCAGAATATTAAACTGGAAATGCGGATTTATCTGGGACTGCAGATATTTTACCTGAGACCTGGCTGCCACAATTTCTTTTTCGTAAACCTGAGTGATCAGATATTCAATCCTGTCTGCCATCTCATTAAACACGATTCCCATGTCATGAAATTCCTGAATAGAGGAATCTTCCATTCTGGCATTCAGATCCGGTTTTCCAAAAGCCTGTATACTTTGGATCATCCTGGTAACCGGTTTGGTGAAACGGTAGCTGATAGCATATGCAACCAGAAATGCAATTCCCAGTACCACAATAAGGCCCACAAGAACGATAAAAAGAGTGGGCTTCAAAATAGAAAAAATATTCCCATACCCTACTGAGATCACTGTACGTACTCCAAATCCACAGGAATTTCCATAACCAATCACCTTCGTACCCGCCAGGTCTTTTGTTCCATTCCATGAATTCTCAGAGGTCTGCAGCTTTTTCACCAGCTCCTGAGCTCCTTCTGAGGCAAGCAGCTGATCGTTTTTATCCAGGACAGCCCATCCTCCATTATGATACAGCTGTACCGTTTCCAGAACTTTCGCTACCGCACTCTGACTGATCTGCACGACTCCGATTCCTTTTTCCCTCATATTTTCATCATAAATTCTAAAAAAAATATTTAATTCATCTTTATCAGACAAACAGGCGTACTGGTCACTGGTACTTTTAAATTCCTGCTGCATGTTTTCGTATTTTCGCTTCTGTTCTCTCCCGGCAGCCAGTGTGGTGGCATAATAGTGCTCATAAATACATTCATTTCCATTATTAAACAGATAAATTCCAGTAACAAAAGGAAGCTGACGTTCCACCATATTCCGCTCTGAAAAAAGCTCCATGCTGTAAGAAAGCTGTGGTTCTATTTCCTCCAGGTCGTATTCTTCTTTCTGAAAAAAGTCATCCAGTACCGTATTATGACGTATGGCGATCACACTATCCTCAATAAACTGCATATGAGCCTCATACTGCTGACTGGTATATCGAAGTACATATTCAATATCTTCCTGTGTTTTCTGAAAGAAGAAAGAGAAAAAGACATAGAAAACAGCTGCACATACAGACAGTAAAGTACATACAGAGGTCAGTATCATCAGAAATGTAAGTTCCCTTTTCAGAGTGTAGTTTTTTTTCATTTTATTTATCCCCAGGGTAAATTTCTATATTATAAATTCATTATAGGAAAAGCTTTCGAAACTTGCAATCAGTTTTCACCAAAAAAAGCAATAAAAAGCAGAAATATTTATAGCATTTCACCTAAATATAGGGTATACTGTTATTGTCTGAAAGAACAAGGGCAGGGTTTTTATATGACAGCATTCTGATAATGCCGTTATTTTTTTGCACCTTGTTAAAGTGATCATACTCACTTATTGACAAAGAAGGAGAGGTAAAATGAAAGTAATTAAAGTTAAGAATTATGAAGAGCTGAGCCGTACTGCAGCTACCATTATCGCCGGTGTTATTTTGTCCAAACCGGATTGTATCCTTGGACTTGCTACCGGTTCTTCCCCGGTAGGTACCTACGATCAGCTGGCTGCTATGTATGAAGAGGGAATACTGGATTTTTCCCATGTAAAATCTGTGAACCTGGACGAATATGTAGGACTGGACGGATCCAATGACCAGAGCTACCGTTACTTCATGAACAAGAACCTGTTCAGCAGAGTCAATATAGATATTAAGAATACCTATGTTCCGGACGGAACCAATCCGGATACAGAGGCCTGCTGCGAAGCTTACAATACACTGCTTAAGAATATGGGAGCTGCAGACCTTCAGCTTCTTGGAATAGGACCTAATGGTCACATCGGATTTAATGAACCAGACGACCATTTCCAGGCTGGCACACACTGTGTAGATCTTACAGAGGCTACCATCCAGGCGAATAAGCGCTTTTTTGCAAGCGAGGAGGATGTACCGCGCAAGGCAATTTCTATGGGAACCGGCAATATTATGAGCGCAAAGACCATTCTTCTTGTAGCTAACGGCAAGAACAAAGCCACGGCTCTCGCCGCTGCGATCAAAGGACCTGTTACCCCACAGTGCCCGGCTTCCATCCTTCAGTTCCATCCCAATGCAATTATTGTGGCAGATGAGGATGCACTGAGCGAACTGTAATTTAAAAAAAGGAGCTGCTTCAATATGTTCCCAAAAGGCTTTCTGCAAGCTGTATGTCACAATTTGCAGAAAGCCTTTTTCAACACACTCTAAAAAAGCAGCTCCATTTTTGTACCTTTTCCAAGATCGCTGTCCACATTGATCTGGGCATGATGTAAGGTTGCCCCATGCTTTACAATGGACAGTCCAAGACCAGTTCCTCCGGTCTGCCGTGAATGACTTTTGTCCACACGGTAAAATCTCTCAAATATTCTTTTCTGTTCAGATTTCGGGATTCCGATTCCATCATCCTCTACCCGGTAAAAAGGATGGTCCCCTTTTCTGCCTACATAAATATGAATGTGTCCTCCCGGATTGGTGTAACGGACAGCATTGTCCGCAATATTGTACAGCATTTCATATAAAACATGCCGAACACCCTGAATGTTGATCGGAATACCACAATAATCCAACGAAATGTTTTTCTTTTCCGCATGATCCCGGAGATTGTTTACTACATCCTTTGCCAGCTCATCAAGCTCCACACTTTCCATGGAGACCACTGCATCCTGCTGCTCATCCAGGCGCGACAGCTGGATAATATCTGCCACCAGATTTCCCAGACGATTGGCCTCCTTATAAATTCGTCCTGAAAAATCAGCAATATTCTCCGGTCTCACCATTCCATTCATCATCAGCTCCGCATAACCGGAAATGGACATCAGAGGTGTCTTTAACTCATGGGAAACATTTGCAGAGAATTCCCTTCTCACAGCCTCTGTCTTCTTCAACTCCTCCAGCTGGCTTGCAATTTGCTTATTCTGCTGATCCACCCGCATCAGCAAAGGGCGGAGTTCTTCGTAGCACACATTCGAAAGAGGATGCTCCAGATCCAGATTGTTCACCGGCTCAATCAGATTCTTTGTCTGTTTTTGTACCAGCACGATCTCTACCAGAATGATTAACAGCATCAAAAGTCCCAGCCAGATAAAACTGCTAAGCAACGTATGGAACACACTGTCTGTTGTTTTTGCCAGGCGGAGAATTCTGCCATCATTCAGCTTTACTGCATAATAAAAGGTCTGGTGCGACAGGGTTTCCGAATAACGAACGATTTCTCCCTGTCCATTTTTCATAGCCTGGACAAATTCCGGACGGCTGCTGTGGTTTGGAAGCTTTGAAGCCTCTGCCTCATTATCATAGAGCACATTTCCCTCTGAATCGGTGAGCGTAATACGAGTATCTGTGGTTTTTCCCACATTTCCGCTTAAATATGCTTCTCCAACTTCTTCTATCCCCACTTTTACATATTCTGCTTCATCCCGTACACCCTTTTTCATGGTACTATTATACTTATCATACATCACAAAGCTGGCAGCTATAAAGGTAAGGATAACCGTGAGAATGATCATCACACTGGTATGACTTAGGATTTTCTTTTTCATCCCTGAGTGCCTCCTTTATCTGCCATTCTGTAACCTACGCCGCGGACAGTTTCGATCAGTCTTCCAGTATCCCCAAGCTTCTGCCGCAGGGTCCGCACATGTACATCCACAGTTCTGGTCTCCCCGTCAAAATCATAGCCCCATATATGGCACAAAATCTGGTCACGGGTCATAACGATTCCTCTGTTTTCCATAAGATACAGAAGAAGTTCAAATTCCTTGCGGGTAAGCTCCACAGGCTGATCATCACAATACACCTGATGACGGCCTGGAAAAATACGAAGTTCCTCACAGCTAAGCTCTCTGTCATCTCCGTGGCGGCTGCTGCGCCTGAGCACCGCCTTCACTCTGGCTATAAATTCCATCATTCCAAAGGGCTTGGTAATATAATCGTCTGCACCGGCTTCCAGAGCACGGACCTTATCAAATTCTGCTTCCTTGGCAGTTACCATAATGATGGGAATATCTCTGGTTCCGGAAGATTTTTTCAGTTTTTCCAGAATGGAATATCCATCCTCTCCCGGAAGCATAATATCAAGAAGAATCAGCTCTGGTTCCTCTTCTGCGAGGGCTTTCCACAATTCCTGGGAGTCTTCTAACCCCCTTGCATGAAATCCGGTCGTCTCTAATGTATATACTAAAAGATCACGGATGTTGTTATCATCTTCAACACAAAAAATCATTTTTAGTATTCTCCTCCCATGTCTTACCTATTTTTTACATTACCCGTAAATTATCATTATTTCTTAGTATACGTACTTTTTTCCCCTTATACAAGTGCACAACTGTAAAGTCACGGTAAAAAGCAGGAAAACAGGTTACCGTTCACGACCTGACCAGTAACACGCTTCGCGATGCACAGAAATCATGCGTTTGCATGATTTTGCGCCGCAAAAATTATATTACCAGTCGCTGCCTCCGGAAATGATTCTCACAGGAATTTTTCCAGAGCAGCAACTGGCAACATCTGCTCTCCCGGTTACGGAAGCATATAATTCACACGGGCAACTTCCAGTTCGTGATGGAAATGTTCTCCCGGTGCATTTTTTACAGTGTCAAGATGACTGTGGGTATCATAGAGATCCTCATGCACCTGAGTCACACAGACGCCGATATTGGAACAATGATCTGCAATTCTCTCCAGGCTGGTTGTAATATCAGAAAGCACAAAGCCCATCTCGATTGTACATTCTCCGGCGCGAAGACGATTTACATGGCGTCTTTTCAGCTCACGGCTGAGCTCATCAATCACTTCTTCCAGAGGCTCAATTTCTTCGGCTGCTCTCATGTCCTGGTTTGCAAAAACGCTATACGCTTTTTCCACAATATCAGACACGGCTTTTTCCATAATGTGAAGTTCCTGCACTGCCTTGTCTGAAAAGCGGGCATTTTTTTCTGAAATTTCCTTTGCAGATTTCATAATGCTAAGTGCGTGGTCGGAAATGCGCTCAAAATCTCCGATACAGTGAAGCATAATGGACAAGCTGTGGCTGTCTTCCAGAGAAAGATCCTTCTGATTTAACTTGATCAGATAGGTTCCCAGTTCGTCCTCATAGCGGTCAACCTTTGCTTCAATCTTTTCCACACGGAAAGCTGTCTCCTCCTGGAAATCATCCAGCAAACCAAAAGAAAGGTTCAAAGCGGTTTTGGACTGCTCTGCCATTTTCCTGGCAGCTGTTTTGCTCTGCTCAATAGCAATACCAGGATTACTGAGAAAACGGGATTCCAGGATCATAAACTCCTGATCTTCTGCGGAAATAACTTTCTCCTCTTTTGTATCACGGACAGTTGCACATGCCATTTTTACAAGCATATCTCCAAATGGAAGAAGTACAAGTGTTGCAATGATGTTAAAGGCACTGTGGATCACTGCGATGCCGGCAGGACCTGCCACTTCTTCAATGAAAGAGAAATGTAAAAATCCATTCAGCACATAGAATACAACCATAAATGTAACAGTTCCTACAATATTGAAGTACAGATGAACGATTGCTGCACGTTTTGCATTCTTAGTAGCACCGATTGAAGAAAGCATTGCTGTAATACAGGTTCCAATATTCTGTCCCATGATAATCGGAAGCGCTGCTCCGTAACGGACTGCACCAGTTACACAAAGTGCCTGGAGAATACCAACAGAAGCAGATGAAGACTGAATAACAGCAGTCAGAAGTGCACCGGCCAGCACACCTAAAACAGGGTTGGAGAACTTCAGCAGGATATTTGTAAATTCCGGTACCTCTGCCAGAGGTTTTACGGCACCGCTCATGGTATTCATACCGAACATCAGCACTGCGAAACCAACCAGAATGTTTCCAATGTCTTTCTTCTTTTCATCATGAAGGAATACAATAAAAACAACTCCAAGCAATGCCAGAATCGGTGAAAATGAGTTTGGGTTCAAAAGTCTTACAAAGAAGTTGGAGCTTTCAATTCCAGCCAGACTGAGGATCCATGCGGTAACAGTAGTACCGATATTTGCTCCCATAATAAAGCCAACAGCCTGGGACAGATGCATGATTCCCGAGTTTACAAAGCCGACTACCATAACTGTAGTTGCCGATGAAGACTGAATAATTGCGGTAACTGCTGCACCAACCAAAACAGCCTTCACGCGGTTAGATGAAAGATTTTCCAGAATCTTTTCCAATTTACCGCCGGAAAGCTTTTCCAGACCGTCTCCCATTACCTGCATTCCATAAAGGAACATCGCCAGTCCGCCGACCAATGTCAGAATGCTAAAAAAATCCATTACGTTTCCTCTCCTTTTTTATCCTTTTAAAAGTTTATTGGGTTCTTAATTTCTTTTGTTTACAAAACCAATATAAGTGGGCTATGTAAAGTTTCGGGTGAGAAGAATGTTAAATATATGTAAAATACTTTACAATCTTGGATTTTCTTATACAGGAAAAATGTAAAGCCAGGCTGTTGAAAATGTAAAATCTTTGTTTGATAGTTGATTTTGCTGTGTTTTCCAAATTTTACATTCAAAAAATCCCACAGGAAACATGAAGAATAATTTTACAATTATCACTGCATATCTCATGCGGGATTTTTATATAATACGTGTAATGATTCAGTATCTTCACTGTTACACGCTCTAATACTTTTAAAATCCTCGGATTTCCTCTTCCTCTGAATGAGTTTTATCGATGGAGCGGATTTCCAGAAAATAGCTGTAATTATCATTTACCTTTACTTCCACTCTGTCGCCAATCTTATGTCCTTTCAGTGCCATGCCAATTGGAGAGTCAATGCTGATTCTGTTCTCCATGGAATTTCCCCGGATGGAAGTAACAAGCTTATATTTCTCAATCTCATCATCTTCCTCGAAATAAACTTCTACAATATCATCCATTCCAACCTCGTCACTGCTGGATTTATCAGAAACGATGGTTGCTGTTTTTAACATATTTTCCAGATAACGGATACGACTCTCATTCTGGTTCTTATGACGCTTGGCAGCGTAGTATTCAAAATTCTCACTTAAATCGCCCTGGGCACGTGCTTCCTTTACTGCCTCAATTGCTTCTTTGCGGACAACCAGCTTACGGTGCTCAATCTCCTGTTCAATTTTCTCTACGTCTTTTTTGGTGAGCTTCTCTCTCATTTTTATACATCTCCTTTATAGCTGCAACACCACTTTGCACACCACCTTAACAGATGGCAAAGAGTTTGTCAAATTACCAATGGAAAACATTAATTCCAATAATGCTATTGTTCACTCCATAAACAGAAACCCTATAATTTCTTTTTCCCCAGTCGGACTTCTTCCATCAGCTTCGCAGTCTCAGCATCTGCATGATCAAAAAGATAGGTATGACTGGACTGGCGGTGCTGATGCCATTCCTGGCGGAGCTGCTTTCTGGTCTCTTCGATTTCTTCTTTCAGACCTCTTGCGGAAATACGACTGGCGCCCTGCCCCATAATGATAATCTGTTCCAGTCCGTCTGAAGTAGCAACCGTTACCTGATGCTGTCTGCCGATTTTGTGGACTGTTTTTTCAATATATTGATCGGCAGTCTCCGCTTCTTTTGTGTAAACCACATGAATATTGTGATAAGTAAGCACTTCCTCCTGGTGTCCCTCCACCTTGTAAGCATCAAATACAAGAATCAAAGTACATTTCTTATATCCCTGATAATTACTTAAAACATCCATCAGCTTCGTCTGTGCTGCACGGACATCCGCATCTGCCAGTTCTTTCAGCTCCGGCCAGGCAAAAATAATGTTGTAACCATCCACAAGAAGGTATTCCTCCTGGTCTCTTTTTACAGAAGAACTGCTGCCAGAATAAGATGGTGCAGTTACCACTTTTTTACAAGAAGACACACGGTCTCTTTTCACCGGACCAAAGGTACGCTCAAAAATGGCCTGAAGTTCTTTGTCATCCTCATAGCTTCCACGGTAGGCAGATTCCGGCGGCTGGTAACCACTTCCCGCACGGCTTCCACTTCCAGATGTATTTCCGGCAGTTCCTGTACTGCCAGCTCCACTGCGTGCTGAATTTCTGGCACTTTGAGCAGTACCGTCTCCACTTGCAGGATTTCCAGAGCCTGATGCAGCATCCTCCCAGTCTTCCTCACTGAGATCATCCTCAAACTCTGCCATAATCCCAGTATCCAGGTGCATATACTCTTCCACTTCATACCATGGCACCACAAATCCGGCTCCATGGGCACAAAATACAGACCCGGTAGGATTATCTAGATCCCGCTCAGAATCGTAGCCGATCTGTTCCACGATCTCATCTTGATTTTTACAAGGCTCATATCCTTTTAAACTGCAGAACAATCTTCCCATTCCCCTTGTATAAGAAACTACTTCTTTCTGGTAATCGCGCATAGTCGAAACAGGCGCTTTTCCCTTCAAAATAGCGGTATTTTCCTCTGTCTCCATAGGAAGAAGAGTTCCCTGCATTTTCTGGATATCATTCATTGCACGGCCAACAACCTCCACCGGCACTTCCAGCCGAAATTCATAGTAAGGCTCCAGCAGAACATTCTGTGCTTTCTTAAGCCCCTGACGGATAGCCCGATAAGTAGCCTGACGGAAATCTCCGCCTTCCGTGTGTTTCTGGTGGGCCCGTCCGGTAAGCAGGGTAATCTGCATATCTGTGATCGGTGCACCAGTCAGCACTCCTCTGTGTTCCTTTTCTTCCAGATGGGTGAGGATCAGTCTCTGCCAGTTCCGGTCCAGCACATCCTCACTGCAGGCGGTAAAAAACTGCATTCCGCTTCCTTGCTCCCCTGGTTCCAGAAGAAGGTGAACTTCCGCATAATGGCGCAAAGGCTCAAAATGTCCCACACCTTCCACAGGTGCCGCAATGGTCTCTTTATATACAATATTTCCCGTTCCAAAATCCACAGCCACATGGAACCGCTCCCAGATCAGCCTTTTCAGGATTTCGATCTGCACGTCTCCCATGAGCATGGCGTGGATTTCTCCCAGCTGCTCGTCCCATACAATATGAAGCTGAGGATCTTCCTCTTCCAGTTCTCTCAGCTTCTTCAGCATCTGGTGCACATCGCAGCCTTCTGGCAAAATAATCTGATAGTTCAGTACCGGCTCCAGTACGGGCATATTGGAGTTCTCTGTCACGCCAAGTCCCTGTCCAGGAAAAGTATGGGAAAGGCCTGTCACTGCGCACACGGTTCCTGCGGGCACTTCTTTCACCAATTCAAATCTGGCGCCAGAGTAAATCCGGATCTGGTCAGCCTTTTCCTCCCACACGTCCTCTCCTGCTGCCACATTTCCCTTGCTGGTAGTAAGAAGTTCTTTTACTTTCAGTGCCCCGCCTGTAATCTTCATATAGGAAAGACGGTTTCCCTGATCGTCTCTGGCAATCTTATAGACCTTCGCACCAAAAGCCTCAGGATATACCGGACATCTGGTGTACCTGTCCATTCCGCGGATCAGCTTCTCTACTCCTTCCATTTTCAAAGCAGAGCCAAAATAGCATGGAAAAACCTTTCGATCTGCGATCAGACCGGTAATCTCTCTCCTGGATACTTCTCCTGTTTCCAGATATTTTTCCAGCAGTTTCTCGTCACACATAGCAAGGCTCTCCAGAAATTCTTCAGAAAATTTATTTTCCATCAAATTCTGCTTTTCTTTTTCACCAGCCGGTAATTCCGATTCCAAATCTCCATCAGGATTTTCATTTTCTGAAAAATCCATGCAGTTCTCATTCAGCCTTTTTTTCAATTCGGTCAAAAGTGCGTCGTGGTCTGTTCCCTCCTGATCCATTTTGTTCACAAAAATAAATGTGGGGATCTGGTACCGCTCAAGCAATTTCCATAAAGTCACCGTATGTCCCTGCACACCATCTGCACCGTTAATCAAAAGCACTGCATAGTCCAGAACCTGCAAGGTACGTTCCATCTCTGCAGAAAAATCCACATGCCCAGGCGTATCCAGAATGGTAACTCTTGTTTCCGGGAATTCCAGCACTGCCTGCTTGGAAAAAATCGTGATTCCCCGCTCGCGCTCAAGGGGAGAGGTATCCAGATATGCATCCTTGTGATCCACTCTTCCAAGCTTTCGTATCTTGCCGCTTAAATATAAAAGTGCTTCTGACAATGTAGTTTTTCCTGCATCTACATGAGCCAGCAGCCCCATACAAATATTTTTCTTTATTTTCTCTGACTGTTCACCCACGAAAACGCCTCCTGTTGTAAAAATCTCTTGTTTTAGTATATCACAACAGAAGGCGCCAGTCGAGACACAGGTGTTTATTTCATTATTTTCAATAAATCACCAGAGCGTGTTATGCTATGAACGCCAAAATTTGTTTTATAATAAAATTGTTTTATCTTTACAATATTTGATAACATGATATAATTCATACGTGATAAAAAAAGTACAATAAAGTAACCATTCCACAAAGCATGTAGCTGTAAAAGTACTGAACAATTACAAAATAGAGCGTGTCTGAAACAGGCTCTATTACATTGTAGCAACAGAAACCATTTAACAGAAAGTGAGAACTTCCATATGAATCCCTTAAAAAAAATATACTGTCGGATTTTTCAGAATGTATTCAAATTTGCCCTTCCATTCCTGCCATACCGAAATCCTGAGATCATCAGCAGTCTGAAAGCCGTTCCCGATGTGCTGAAAAAGAAAAAATGTAAAAATGTGCTGATTATTACAGATGCAGGAATCCATAAGCTTGGTCTTACAGACCGCCTGGAAAAAGTGTTGACAGACAGCAGCATTCCCTATATCCTTTATGACAAAACAGTAGCAAATCCTACCACTGTGAATGTGGCTGAGGCACTTGAACTTTATCATGAAAATAACTGTCAGGCCATTATAGGCTTCGGCGGAGGCTCCAGTATGGACTGCGCCAAGGCAGTAGGTGCCAGAGTCGCCAAACCTCATCAGTCTCTTGCAAAGATGAAAGGAATCCTGAAAGTGCACAAAAAGCTTCCACTTCTTATCGCCGTTCCAACCACTGCAGGAACCGGAAGCGAAACTACACTGGCAGCGGTAATTGTGGACGCCGAAACCCGGCATAAATATGCCATCAATGACTTCCCGCTGATTCCCCGATACGCTGTGCTTGACCCCAAGGTCACATTAAGCCTTCCACCATTCATCACCGCTACTACAGGTATGGACGCACTCACCCACGCAGTGGAAGCTTATATTGGTAATTCCACTACACCAGGCACTCGTAAAAATGCCCGGGATGCAGTGCAGCTGATTTTCGAAAATCTGGACACTGCTTACACCGACGGAAGCAATAAAGAAGCGCGCCGGAATATGCTCCGCGCCTCTTATTTCGCTGGCTGCGCTTTTACAAAATCCTATGTAGGCTATGTACATGCAGTTGCCCATTCTCTGGGAGGACAATACAATGTTCCACATGGACTTGCCAACGCTGTACTTCTCCCTTATGTTCTGGAAGCTTACGGAAAAACGATTTATAAGAAGCTGGCAGCCCTTGCTGTTGCTGCCGGGGTTGCCTCCAAAGAAACACCGGAAGAAGAAGCCGCATTAAACTTTATCCAGGCGGTCAAAGACATGAAGGCCCGCTTCGGAATCGGCGATACCATCCCGGAAATCCAGGAAGAAGACATTCCGAAGCTGTCACACTATGCGGACAAAGAGGCGAATCCGCTGTATCCGGTACCGGTACTGATGGATGCACAGGAGCTGGAGAAATTTTATTATATGTTGATGCCGGCTAAAGAAAACACAGTGCAATAAAAAGATAAAGTGTGTTTGAAAAATGCCATATTGTCACCTTTATAACATTACATTCGGTAATCTCAATTTAAATAAGATAGTTTTGAATTACCCCCTTTATAGCCTTTTACATTATGTAAACTATATTTCAAAACATCAAATACATTATAAATAATCAGAAAGGACTTTCCCATGACCCAGGAAGCAATCCAGGAAATCATCCGCAAGCAGCGGAACTATTTTTATACAGGCGCTACCTTAAACATTGACTTTCGCATCACTGCCTTAAAAAAGCTGCAAACCTCCATCCAGTCCCACCAGGAGCAGATCAATGCTGCCTTGAAGTCAGACCTGGGAAAAAGCAGCTTCGAGAGCTACATGTGCGAATCCGGTCTCGTTCTCAGCGAGATTACCTATATGCTGAAGCACATCCGCTCCCTTTCCAGAGAAAAAACCGTGCACACCCCACTTGCCCAGTTCCATTCCAGAAGTTACAGGAAGCCGTCCCCATACGGTGTCACCCTGATCATGAGCCCGTGGAACTATCCCTTCCTGCTTACCTTTGATCCGCTGGTAGACGCCATCGCCGCCGGAAACACTGCAGTATTAAAACCCAGCGCCTACTCTCCTGCCACCAGCAATATCATCTGCGAAATCGTCCGTGAATGTTTTCCGGAAGAATATGTGGCCGTTGTTATGGGTGGACGCCAGGAAAACTCCTGTCTTCTCCAGGAGCACTTTGACTACATCTTTTTCACCGGCAGCCAGGCCGTGGGAAAAGAGGTCATGCACCATGCCAGCGAGCATCTCACTCCTGTTACCCTGGAGCTTGGCGGAAAAAGCCCTTGCATCGTAGATAAATCTGCAAATATCAAGCTTTCTGCCAAACGTATTGTATTCGGAAAATATCTGAACTGTGGACAAACCTGCGTAGCTCCTGACTACATTTACTGTCACAGGGAAGTGAAAGATGAGCTTCTGAAACAGATTCAGAAACAGATTCGTAAGCAATTTGGTAAGTCACCTCTGGATAACAAAAATTACGGAAAGATCATCAACGAAAAGCATTTCAACCGCATTCAGAACCTGATCGATCCTACGAAAATCATCTGCGGCGGAAATGTCCGTCCCGAAACTTTACAGATTGAACCTACAGTCATGGATCAGGTAACCTTCGAAGATGCCGTAATGCAGGAAGAAATCTTCGGACCGGTAATGCCTGTCCTTACTTTTGATTCCATAGAAGAAGTAATCCGAAAGGTAAATTCCATGGCTCATCCTCTGGCTCTTTACATTTTTGCCCAGGAAAAAGCCATCTGCGAAAAAGTCACCTCTGAGTGTGGCTTCGGCGGTGGCTGTATCAACGATGTGATCATTCACCTCGCCACCAGCGAAATGCCATTCGGCGGCTTCGGTGAAAGCGGTATGGGAAGCTATCACGGTCAGAAAGGCTTCGAAACCTTTTCCCATTACAAGAGCATTGTAGACAAAAAGACATGGATCGACCTGCCGATGAGGTATCAGCCTTATAGACGGATTTATGATAAGCTGATCCATATTTTCTTGAAATAAAGTGTTACTATTACTTCGGCTCGTTGCTCGCGTAAATAAAAAATAAAGAAGTCGAAACTATGTGTTATAATTTCAATAGCTGCACCGAATTATTTAATGCGATTTGCAAAATGTTTAACATTGGTTGTTAATTAATATGACAAAAGAGCCGCATTTTTACTATGAAAGTTCCAAGTCCAAAGTTGACATGTCCCTTTCGTAAAAATGCGGCTCAATAACAATTATTCTACTCCCTTAATCCTTTCCACAATACTTCCATTCCAACCTGTGAGATCACTGTCCATAAAATTGGATACAATGGTTCTTGCAGCCTGGCTGTCCAGCATGGTCACAACACAAAGGTACACAGACAAACTGGCAGCCAGAGACAACAGTACCATAAAAGTCCTCTTCTTATCTTTTGTGAACTGTTCCCTGGAAAGTCTTGTGAGCAAATTTCCCTCTCCTACTTTTCTTGTTTTTGATGCGTTATGAGAAGGACGATAACCAAATGCCTCGATAGGCGAAACAGCAGCTGCAATTTTTGCAGGTTTCCGGCTGGCAAGAAAGATGGTAATTCCAACCAGCAAAATGATTACCACCAGTACCACCGGGTGAAAACAAACCTCTCCATTCTCAGTATTCGTATTTTCAGTCACTATTATAACAGTTAAAAATGTCTCGGCCAATATTTGCTTCTTTTTTTGTAGAATTTCTGCGAAAATTTCAGTTAAATTTTATAACCGCAGTTTCTTCTGGCCTATTTTTTCCTCTCTACATACCTTATTTTCAGTATGTAAAAGGGCGGCTCACCGCCGCCCTCATCGTTAATATTCTGTGCTCAATAGAAAATCTGCAATGTGCATACTCTTAATGCCCTGGTAATTGCCTCCGGCAAATTCATCGGTTCTTAAAACATACTTCGGATAGTTATCCCGGATTTCCAGCAGCCGTTCATATTCGCGCTTTTCTGTCTTCTCAGATTTGATCTCCTGTGTGACCTGCACATACAACCGGTCATTCTGCTTCTGCGCCACAAAATCGACCTCACCATCCGGCGTTTTTCCAATCGTCACGGTATATCCTCGTCTGCAAAGTTCCAGATACACCACATTTTCCAGACTGGAAGCAACGCTGTCTGGTGTATAGCCCAGCACGCTGTAACGTAAAGCGGTATCAGCAAGATAAAACTTCTCCTGCGTTTTCAGAATCTCCTTCCCGCGCAGGTCGTATCGAGAACAGCGATGAAGGAGATATGCTTTCTCCAGCTTTTCCAGATAGCTGTACACCGTTTCATTGTCGATAGAACGATGCTCTGATTTCAGATAATCAGAAATTGATTTTGCTGAGAATGAATTTCCCACATTCGCAAATGTGTACCGAACCACCCGTTCCAGCTGGTCGATCTTGCGAATCTGGTTTCTCTTTACGATATCCGAGAAAATCGTGGAATTATAGATATCCCGGACAATCGTATAAACCTCATCCTGTGAATACTCTCGCAGGTGCGTTGCAGGGAAGCCGCCCAAGCGGATATAGTCTGCCAGTTCAGCATGGATATCCTTTACCTGTGTATACTGCTTTTTAAATTCCAGATATTCCTGAAAAGAAAGCGTATAGATACGGAAGGAAACATATCGTCCGGTCAGGTAAGTCGCTATTTCCGAAGACATCATTCTGGAATTGGAGCCTGTCACATAAAGGTCAACATCATAATCCGTTGCCAGGGAGTTTACCACTTTCTCCCAGCCTTCAATTTCCTGAACCTCATCCAGAAAGAGATACATTCTCCCAGTTGGATCGAGTTTTTCTTTGACAGCTTTGAACATATCCTTCGCTGTCATATCCTCATAATCCATGGAATCGAAACGCATACTGACAATCCGCTCAGACGGAATGCCATGCTCCTGTTGCAGCTTCTCCATGATCATTTTTAGAACTGTGGATTTTCCGCAGCGGCGAACCCCCGTCAACACTTTTACAAAAGGTGTGTCGGTGTATGCCATAATCTTATCGACGTAGAGCGGTCTGTCTATCATAGGAACCACCTCCATGGTTCCATAATACCGCAAGCGCATAAAAAAATCAATAGGTTTTGCGATTATAAACCGCAACTTTCATTGATTTTCATTGACTTTTTCGGATTGTGTCGAATTCTGTTTCTTTGCAGTTTCAGAATATCGTAGTTTAACCAAAAAGTCCAGAAAGCAGCGGCACCAGAGTCGTGCCGATCAGTGCCACGCCGCCAGCCAGCATACGGGCAGCGTCAAAGGACGCATGGCGAATAACAATCCGACAGTAGGTATCATGGGCATAACGGATATGTTCTTGATAGGCTTCCTGTTCGGTCATGGAAAATCCCCCTTTCTTCGATTATGGGAAAGGGCTGTCGGGAAATAGACAGCCCCATGGTATCTGACTTTGAAAAATTTACTCGCCACATTTGCCACGCACCCCTGACGATAGGGATATTCCTAGTCTCCGCTAGCGCGGCTGTCATAACTCCGCAGCGTCGTTTTACTCGTGCGCCGCAGGGTTCCCCCCAAAAAAATCTTTGGCGGGCCGTGAGGAAGTATCTTTAAGCCCCCATGCAGTCACTGCGCCCCGAAGTGCCACCTCCGGGCTTCAGGCTTGCGTTGATCGCTCAGGACAACCCGTTCATCACCTCCTTGGCTTGTCCTTCTTGGTGGCGCGCCTGATTCGCTCATACATGGGCTATGTACCAGAAATGCCGTCTATTCAGTTGTCAATGTACCAATGAAGGTGATAAGTTGTCCTTCTAATGGTAGTGAAGAAAACGGCGACATTTTGGCCATGTTAATTAAGGTTTTTGAAATTTTTCCCAGGCATTTCAAACCGCGCTTTATGCTCTTATATACCCAGCTGAGATCAACAGCTTCTGCCTGGGCAATTTCTTTGACGGTCATGCCTAAGTAGAACCGGGCATAAATCCACTTGGCCTGCTTGTCCGGCAGCTCCACCACCGCAGCGTAGAGCTGATCGCGGAGCTGCTTGTCCTCCAGGATTTCTTCCGGGGTCGGCGGGTGCTGCACAATGGCCTTCTCAATGCCATTGTCGCAGTCCAGGAAGTAGTGCGCTTTGTAGTTATACATCTGGCGTAGGTAGCGTGCTTCCGCTCGTTTGTCGGCCAGGAACACCGCCTGCACTTCATCGGTTACTTCCAAATAAGTGTCTTTTTTGTAAATATCGGGATACAGCTCCCGAAGATTGATTTTCTGCATTATGTACCTCCATTTCGGTTCACAGGTCCAGTTGACGGGTGAGCCGAAATGGGGCGGAACAAGTTAGGGTATTAGCAAAGATTTTTTTGATGAAAAGGCCATATTGCCCTGTCTAAATACCGCTATCATGGCGACTACCTCTACTGGCCGCCGCTCTGTATATCACACTCCTTCAAAAAACAAAACGACAGCTTTGGTTGTTGTTCAAAGCCGTCGAGTGTTTAATTTGACATGGGAAAACGATTGCTGCACGACGGCTTTTTTTCTTTTGCCGTCGTGCGGCAGATAATTACATTCTATAAGTTAAACTATCATTCTGTTTAAGCGGCTACCTAAGCGACTTAACAGTTCGTTGGTAATTGTCCCACTTGCTTCTGTAAGGTCATAGGCCGTGATTTCATACTGGCCTGATTTTCCTATGAAGACAACAATATCACCGCTTTTCACATCTGGTAAATCCGTAATATCGACTATCATTTGATCCATACAGATGCGTCCAATTATTGGTGCTTCGTAGCCGTTTATCAATACTTTTCCATGATTACACGACAGAGCGCAAGGAATGCCGACCATTACCGCTTCATACTTGCTGCTGTCCATATTCTGAAGCACAGCGGCTGCGGACTGGAGGGACACGCTATACTCCGGGGAACAGCCGCCAAACAAAACAGCGATTTTCAATCTTTTCATTGCTCTGCCTGCCTTTCTGCCAAATATTCCTCCAAGCACAGCCCTTTTTCATACATCTCTGTGGCGGCCTCAACGCCAACATACCGATAATGCCATACTTCCTCGGCAACGCCCGTGATGTCGTTTTTATCTCCAGGGTAACGGAAGATAAAACCGTATTTGTAGCTGTTTTCTTGCAGCCAGAAATAAAAATCATAGATGGCTCCGTTGATGTCCACGGCTAAACCAATTTGATGTTCACTGTATCCGGGAACAGATACCCATTGCTTTGCCAGTTCCTCCGCTTCGCTCTGGGAATTTCCCTCTTTGCGGTATCCAGCCACTTTGTCGTCATAGAGCTGCTGCTTTTTCTGCGTGCGGTAACCGGATACGACCATAGGCAGTTGATCCAAATTTCCTTCCTTTGCTGCTTCCAACATCTCCATGAGAGGATCATAGATGCGTTCATCTACTTTCTCACCGCCGGGCACCTCTACCAGTTTTGGCTCGTAGTTTTCGGGGATCGCGTTTTCATAGTTTACCAACACCAAGTTCCAGTCGGTGTCATCATTTGCTGTCTGCGTGTTTTTGGGTGAGCTTTCATCCAAAAGGCCAACTTGCACATCATCAGGCCCCTGCGTTGTGGTGTCGTTTACTTGGGAATTTTCAGGCGATTCTTTATCTCCAAACAATGTGAACGCATATACACAAACAGCCACGACCAGAATGACTGTGGCAATACTTCCCCAAGGAAAGCGCCTCCGCCGCTGCTTTTGCCTCCGGCGATGACCTTCATTGGGAACAGGCAGCATTTTTTCTTCCATCATATAAAGCCTCCTTTCTGAAGGGGAACAAAAGCGCCCCTGTCAGCATTTATTGTACTGAACAGCGGCGCTTGAAACTTTAATATGAAGTTGTTTATTTCCTAAGAAAATCCTAATGTAAGGGGGAGATTTTACTTATGTTCTATCCAGCGGCGGTCCGCAGCTTTGCATCGGACAACACTTTCCCTCTCATATGATATTTGTCAACAGAAATCTGGATTTGAAATGTGTAGGCGGTGTTGTTTTTGACCTTCAAATCCAGCCGGCCTTCCGCCACCGCCGCGTCAATTCCTTGGGGAATGCCGGGCGTATTGCGGTGAAGGTCGATTCCATATGTATGCTGTTCTGTAACAGTCAGCGGAGTATCCTTCCCATCATTTCGCTCCTTTCGGTGATTTGTTTCATAAAAGAGCAAATCCATGCTCCTGTCAGTATCATTCTACTGGACAAGAGCATAGATTGTTTTAATAAGAAGTTGATTGACTCCTAAGAAAATGCAAAGAAATTGCTAATTTGACAACGGCAAAGAGACTGTAAATGTAACCACATGATTTTTGCTGGATGCGCTGATTGCCCCGCCATGCAGCGTGACGATCTCCTTTGCTATGGCTAATCCAAGCCCTGTGCCGCCTGTATCAGAGGAACGAGACTGATCTACCCGGTAGAATTTATTGAAAAGAGACGCCAATGCCTCATTTGGAATATCTTCGCCGCTGTTCTGAAACCGAATGATGACTTCATGTTCCAATTTTTCTGCGGAGATCACAATCTCGGTATGTGGGAAGCTATACGATGCGGCATTTTTCAGAATGTTGTTGAATACCCGTGCCAGCTTTTCCGGATCGGCTTCGATGGTCAAATTCTCGTCAAGATGCAGGGTAACGGTGTTTCCCCTGGGAGCCAAAACAGGAGACAATTCATCCGATAGTTGGACCAGCATATAATAAAGGTCGATGGTTTCCTTGGACAAGGTGATTTTCTGAGATTTATATTTTGTGATCTCAAAGAATTCATTTACCATCGTCTCCAGTCGGTAGGCTTTTTCCAACACGATATGAACCCGCGCAGCCCTCTGCTCAGGGGGCATATTCGGATCTTCCTCCAACAGATTGAGGTATCCAATTACAGATGTGAGTGGGGTCCGAATATCATGGGCCAGGTACATAACCAATTCGTCTTTCCGCTGTTCAGCCAAAGCGGTTTCCATTTTTCGTTCTGCTAAAGTTTGTTTTACAGAGTTTAGCTTCCGCTCAAATGGCAGCATTTCCGGTGACAACTGGATTTGCTTTTCATCGTCTGCCAGCAATGACTCTATCCCTTGATTGACCTCTCTGAAATAGCCGGTAACCCACCGGAAAATTCGTACCATGAGGACTGTAAATATTAGAAGAACGGCCACAGCGAAAAAAATTTCTTTATTACCTCGAAAATGGTCACTGTAATAATAAAATGCTGCTTCATGCTTCATGTCGAATACGGTTTCCAGAATCCATACAATCAGATCGCCAATTCGCTGTTTCCAGATGAAAAGATACAGCCCCACCACCACAACGATAGAGGTAATGACATTCATGCAAACTCGTCGAATGAGTTTGGATTGAAAAGCAAAGTATTCGTCTTTTTTATCAACTTTCAATTTTATATCCTACCCCCCATATCGTCTTAATGAATCTGGGCTTGTCCATACTATCTCCCATTTTCTCCCGCAGGTGGCGGATATGAACGGTGATGGTGTTGTTGGATTTGCTGTAATACTCGTCCTGCCAGATTTTGTGAAACAAATCTTCTGAACTGACTACATTCCCGGTATTTTCCAGAAGAATACGCAGGATCGAAAACTCCGTAGGTGTCAGCACCAAGGGCGTTTCCCCCAAAAAGCAGGTATGTGCCTTGATATTCATTGTCAAGGAACCGCAAACAAGATTATCTTCTGATGCGGCAGACGAGGTTTCACCGGTATCAGAATGAGCAGGATTGTACTTTTGATACCGGCGAAGCTGAGACTTTACCCGTGCAATCATCTCCAGAGGGCGAAACGGCTTTGTAATGTAATCATCCGCTCCAAGAGTAAGGCCGGTAATTTTATCAGTCTCAGCATCTTTGGCTGTCAGCATGATGATGGGGTAGGTATGATGTTCCCTGATTTTCTTGCATAGAGTGAATCCATCTATGTCAGGAAGCATAATATCCAAAATTGCAAGATCAATGGGGGGTGTTTCAATGCAATTAAGGGCTTCTTGGGCCGTATAAAATTTGAATACAGTGTAGTTTTCGTTTTTCAAATAGACTTCTATTAAATCCGCAATTTCTGTTTCGTCATCGACTACTAATATTTTATTAGACATGAAGTCACTCTCCCTTCAAAGAGTATATATTATTATATTATCAAAGCCGAACACAGCACATCCTTATTATTTCATGAGAAAACATTAAGATTTTCCTAATTTCTCACAGATTGCAATATCTTGGGGCTGAATTTTGGCAAGTTAAGAAACCCCTTGATATATTAGTCGTATCTGTTCATCTCTAAGCTATATTATATTTCGTTCTTATTTATTAAGCAATGATTCGCCTATTAAATCAGGTCCACAACCAGAACAATCATACTTGTTTACCAATATAATAAGGTCATTCCACAGCCGGATACTATATCCGTTCTTCAAAAGGGCTTGTCCGCAGTCGATTACGATATCGCCTTTCGGGTCAGTGACCACGTAGGAACTGTGACCTTCGGCGGCTCTGTCTGTGTGACTGTTTTCTTTCGTAGGGTATGGGCTTTCTTCCCTGAGAGAACTGACTGCAAATCCTCCAATCCATATCCTTCGCCCAGACTGTCCATGAGGGCGGCTTTCTCCCAACCAGAGAGCTTCAGTCGATACGATTTTCCGCGCTTTGAGACTTCACAACCATACTCTTGCAACAGCTTCAGCAGTTCTTCAAAGTCAGCAGGACTTTGTGATAATGCGTTGTCAATCACCACACGAAGCAGCTCTCGGTGAGAGGGCTTTGCCTGATCGCCCAGCCATTTGTTATAGCTCTTTCCGTGAGGTTTCGGATTCTCTACAATTGACAGTCCATTCTCAATACAGATGGTGTCACTTAGCCGACGAACCGCCTTGGTGCTGTCCCAAAAGTTTCGGAACTTCCGGTCATATTCTAAGCTGACCGATGACCAGATAATGTGATTATGAATGTGCGACTTGTCTATGTGAGTGCAGACTACAAAGGCATGATTGCCTTTAGTAAAACGCTTTGCAAATTCTACGCCCAGCCGGTTTGCTTCTTCCGGGGTAATCTCACCGGGGCGGAAGGACTGGCGCACATGATAGGCAATCACATCATCCGCGCCACGCACTCGTCCGGTAGCGGCAATGTACTGCCGCTTTGCCAGAAGGAACTCCGCATCCGCAGTCCGGCTGTCACACGCATAGCCGGTAATGAGCCTGCCGTTATCTGTTTTCTTTGGATTGGCCACATAGTCGATGATGTCACTGATCGCCCGACTCTCTGTGCGGCCTTTGCCGACATGAAGCGGCATGATTCTTGTAGTTGCCATAAAAAGCCCTCCTCTCAAAATATTTTCTCTGAACTCTTTGTGCCTATCGTTGAAATAAACTCTCCTTATGGGTATAATATTAATATAAAGAAACTACCAATACCTCAAAGGAGGGATTTTATGATAGAACAGCTAATTGCAGAAGCAACCGAATGTGATTTCAAAGTTGCACTTGAAATAAAGAAACCCAAAAGCTGGTTAAAAAGTGTCAGTGCCTTTTCTAATGGAATCGGCGGAACTCTTTTTTTCGGAATCTCTGATGACAGGAAACCTATTGGCTTGTCCGATGTTCAAAAGGATGCTGAAGCGATCAGTCGCTTAATCAAAGAACGTATCACACCATTACCTCAGTTTATCTTAAAACCATTACAGGAAGATGGTAAAAATCTATTAGCTCTGGAGGTTTCTCCCGGCCGCAGCACCCCATATTATTACAAGGCAGACGGCGTGATGGAGGCATATATCCGTGTTGGAAATGAAAGCGTAATTGCCCCTGATTACATTGTGAATGAATTGATCTTAAAGGGAACCAATCAGTCCTTTGATACCCTAACAACAGACGCGGCAAAAAGGATTACAGCTTTACACTTCTGGAAGCAACCTATCTGGAACGGACCGGTCTCCGCTTTGAGCCATCCGATTATGTTTCCTTTGGTTTGACTGATAAAAATGGACTCCTGACCAATGCCGGAAAACTCATGACCGATCAGCACACGGTTTATAACTCCCGTATGTTCTGTACCCGGTGGAATGGCTTGGAAAAAGGCTCTATCTTTGATGATGCGCTGGACGATAAAGAATACGAGGGAAATTTGATTTATTTACTGAACAGTGGCAGTGAATTTATTCGCAATAATTCCAAAGTCCGTTTTGTCAAAAAGGCACAGTATCGTGTAGACAAGCCGGATTATGCTGAACGAGCTGTGACAGAGGCTCTTGTCAATGCGCTTATCCATCGTGATTATATTGTGCTTGGCAGCGAAATCCATATTGATATGTTTGATGATCGGGTGGAAATCACATCTCCTGGCGGTATGTTTGGCGGCGGCTCAATTCAGGAATACGATATTTACAGTATTCGTTCGATGCGACGAACCCCCGTGATTGCTGACATGTTCCACCGCATGAAGTACATGGAACGCCGTGGAAGTGGTCTGCGCAAAATCGTTAGTGAGACTGAAAAACTACCAGGATATTCAGAAATATATAAACCTGAATTTTTCTCGACAGCAACAGATTTCAGGGTCATCTTGAAAAATGTAAACTACATCATGTGCGGTGCTTCCGTACATGATGCCGCACATGATACAGCACATGATACATCTGTGATCAGCAAGCAAAACTTGCTATTGGAATTTTGTGCAGACCCTAAAAGTCGAGATGAAATGCAAGCATATATTAATGTTTCCAGTCGTTCTCACTTCAGCAAATATTACCTCAAGCCTTTATTATCTTCTGGTAAACTTGAAATGATGTTTCCATACAAACCCAAAAGCAAAAACCAGAAATACTCTACCGTTCATACCAAGTAAAATAAGAAGCAGGGCATTGGGTCTCATCTCCCATTGTCCTGCTTCTTTTCATTCCAAATTATATTCACATCATTTACCCATACACCCAATCCTGGATCGCAAATTTCAAGCTCTGTACCTTGCCCAGCAGCCAGATCGCAGCCAGCGGCAGCCCCATCGGGCTAATCAAAAATGCCATAACCAGCAAAACTGCACCATTCTGTGGGGCTTTCTCCTTATTCTCATGTAAAAGAAAAGCGTCTGCTATTTCACAGACGCCTAATTTCTTAATATGGACAGCGGATCGGAATGCACCGGTCAATCTTCAATGGCTATTATTTGCCCCCAATCAGGAAGTAGGCTGTCCCGTCTACTTTTACTTCGCTTACGCAGGCATCTCTCCTATATATATTATGGTGACTACGGTTTTTAGTCAATCATTTTTTATATCTATATCTAAAATCCAAAATCACTCAACTCCTTTAATCCTCTCAACAACAGTTCCATTCTTTTCCAAAACACTCCAGGTAAGCACCGGAACCATAGTACAAACCAGCAAACTGATTCCCACTGCAAATGAAAGTGGAAGTAATGGCACTGAAAACGCAATCCCACGATAATTCATTGATTCATAAAGAAGATACGTTGCTCCCATTCCTACTGTTAGCGTAACAAGCCATGCGCCGCCTGCATAGAGAACCCCTTCCCTGACTAGCATTCCAAGAAGCTGCTTCGGGGTCATCCCGATACTCTCCATAACCGAAAGCTCCGTCATCCGGCTCTGCACATTTACTACAAAGGTGTTCATGTAGTTCATGATTCCGATAAAAGCCAGAATCAACACAATCCCGATTCCCACTTGCGGCATATTGCCCTGTGCTTTTTCAATCTCATCTGCATCTTCGATTTTGGATTCCCAGGAAAAGTCTTTTGCATTGCCATTTTCTTCTAATAACGCCATGATTTCTTGCTCTGTATCTCTATCATATTCTTTGTGATATTTTATGCTGGTCTTTAATATAATTGGATTATTGGCAAATGTTTTCACTACCTGATCACTGGCTATAATCGTCGGTGGGTATCCAAGGAGTGCCGTATAATAATTCTCGTCCGTAACTCCTTCTATGATAAAAGTTTTTGTCGTTTGTTGATCTTCATACAAAGCACATGTCACATTTTTTCCTATTACGTCAGCATCTGCGAAATCCAAACCATTTCGATAAACAATACATGCTTTTCCCGAAAGGAAGTCCTCTTTATTGATCGGATGCTCAAGACTGTTATTTAAATAATCAAATTCCTGTTCATCAATTCCGATCAGAGAGGATCCAAAATTCTCAGGATGATTCTGATACTCGTCCTTGTCCTTACTATATGGAGTACTCATCCACTTTGCATAAAATTCTTTCATCCACATCTCAGCAAAATCCGGTTCCCATGGAACTGTAATCTCGGCAAATGTCATAGAATGTACTTCAGAGACTCCGGCATTTTCTTTGATTGACTTCACGAAAGCTTCATCCAGAATATCTCTTCTGTCTTCTGATTTTTCTTTGCATGCCGTATCATTTTTAATAACCATATCCGTATCCATATAATTTGACACTATGGTTCTTGCTGCCTGACTGTCCAGCATGGTCACAATACAAAGGTACACAGACAGACTGACTGCCAAGGACAACAATACCACCGCAGTTCTTTTCTTATCCTTTGTAAACTGCTCCATGGAAAGTCTTGCTATTACTTTCCCCTTTCCTGCTCTTCTTACTTTTACGGTTTTGTGGGTCGGACAATAACCAAGCGCTTCTATTGGAGAGATATCTGCTGCCATTTTTGCTGGTTTTCGGCTGGCCAGAAAAATAGTAACTCCAACCAGTAAGATGGTTGCCAGCAGAACTGCCGGATGAAAACGAACCATATCTGCTCCTACATAACCACTTTTGATTCCAAGTGATTTTACTACAACAGGAATCAGGAAAAAGGATACCACCCCACCTGACAGACATCCAAGTACTGTCCCTGCAGATCCGATAAGAAGCATCTGTTCCTTCATCATCCTTTTTATCTGCTTTTCCGTCATTCCAACCATCTGAAGCAGACCATAATAACGAACTTTTCCAGCTACGGAAAGATACATAATATTATAAATAAGCAGATATGCACACAAACAGGTAACTGTAATCAAGCCAATAAGGCCTGCCAATATCTGAACCGATGCGCCAAGATCTTCCATGAAGAAAAGATTCTGTTGCTTTCCAAGGTTCATACTTTCGATAAAAGCATTCTGCTCTGTTTTTGTCATTATTTTTTGCTTAAAATCCATAAAGTAACGACCGGAAGCTGCCTCAGAAAGCTTCCACCCCGATTGATCATAGAATTCTTTCGAGACATAAAACTGCTTCTTGGGTCCATATCCGTCCCAGATCCCACTGATTCGAAAAGTCCCTGTAAAGATTCCCTCATTTGTTCCATAAGACATAGCAAGGGTATCGCCTACATCAAGATCTTCGTAACCACATTCTTTTAAAGCGGATTGTGTTACCATTATCTCATCCAAAGCTGTCGGATATCTTCCTTCCAGCTTTTCTCTGACCGGCTCCATCATCTGTGTCCAATATCCATCATCTGCCCAGATCAGTCCCACATTCGGTGTGGAATCCTGATCTGTTTTTTCTACCCATCCACAGACTCCCACTGTACCTGTCAGAACGATATCCGGGTTGTTCTCACACATTTGCCTCTGTTCATCCGTCACTCCATACATGATTGCATCAAATTCTGCTCCTGACATACGGATGTTCTGAATTTTCTGAAGTCTAAAATAAGAATCTCCAACTGTGAATATTGTGAATACCAAAAAGGAAGAAAGAAGAACCGCAAGGAGCAAAGTAATGGTCTTTCTCCTGTTTACTTTTAAAGCGTTCCATGCCATCCTTTTGATCACTTTCTGATTCGGATTCTTAAGCATAGGAATCACTTCCCTTCCCGGTATCTCCTACAATCTTTCCGTCCTCAATATGTACGATACGATCTGCAAGCTGTGCAATGTCTCTGTCATGCGTGATAAGAATCAAGGTCTGGCTGAACTGTTTTGCTGCCATTTTCAAAAGTCCAAGTACATCATGGCTGGTAACCGAATCCAGATTTCCCGTCGGTTCATCTGCCAAAATAATGGCAGGCTTCGACGCAAGCGCCCTGGCAATCGCAGCCCTCTGCTGCTGTCCACCAGATAATGTCCCAGGAAGAGCTTCCCTCTTCTCTGACAGCCCTAAAAGTTCGAGTATCCCATCCACATACTCCACATCAACCTTTCTTCCATCCAGTTCCACCGGAAGAATGACATTCTCATATACATTAAGATCCGGGACAAGATTATAATTCTGAAAAATAAACCCGATCTTTCTTCTGCGGAATATGGCAAGCTGTTCTTTTTTCAGCCCCAAAAGACACTTACCCTCTATCAACACTTCCCCTTCTGTTGGCACATCCAGTCCACCCAGCATATGCAAAAGTGTACTTTTTCCGGATCCGCTTTTTCCGATAATAGCAACGAATTCCTGATCTTTCACACGAAAATCTACACCATCCAATGCCTTTACCGTATTTTCACCCATTTGATAGTATTTTTTTAAGCTTCTTGTCTCTACAATGTATTCTTTCATTGGTTTGCCTTCCTTCTTTTGATATTCTATAGAATATCTCCTAAAAATCACAAACCTGTCTCAATTTTTAATTATCACAATATTGTGACAATCCCCGATCGGTTATGTTACGATTCATTCACCTGTAAATACAAGCGAAAACACGCTCCTTTTCCCACTTCAGACTGTACTTCTATGTAGCCCTTCTGAAGTTCCATGATTGTTCTTGCAAGATATAATCCGATCCCAACCCCTGGTTTATCATGCACCTCCGGCTCACGGTAAAATCTTGTAAAAATCTCTGCCTGCCTCTCCGGGGCAATCCCTTTTCCAGTATCAGAAATGCTGATCTTTAAAAATAATTCCTGTCTTTCTGTCTGAATATGGATCTTTCCACCTGGTTCGGTATACTTGAGTGCATTATCCAGAATATTATAAATTGCTTCCTCCGTCCATTTGCTGTCATGACGAATCATCATATTTTCTTCGCAGTTCACATATAGATCAATCCCCTTCGACGCCGCCTCCGGAACCACACCGGCAACTGCGTGGCGGATTGTTTCGTATAGATTTTTGTCTTCCTTATGTATTTGCATAATTCCCGTTTCAAGCCTTGACATTTTTACCATGCTCTGCATTAAAAAATCAATTTTTTCCATCTGCCCTTTGATTTTTCCCAAAAACTCCTGACCGCTTTGCGAAAACTCCTCGTCCTCAAGAAGTTCCAGGTATAGTTTAATATTGGCAATGGGCGTCCTTGTCTGATGGGATATATCAGAAATCAATCCCTTTACTCTTTCTTTCTCACGAAAACCATCTTCTTCTTTTTTCTGAAATACGTGCCCGGCTTTCGCTAATTGTGTTCCTGTTCTTCCCCAGAGGCTATCCTCCAATTCTTCTTCCATATTCCATTCTTTTCCTGTTACGATAACATCTAAAGCATCTTCCACCTTTTCAGCAAACAACTTCGCATCTTTTTTTATCTGGTAGTTTTTCCATAACAATACCATTACTGCTGCAAATAAAATTATCATCATGATACACATCAGCCAATCCATTGATATCCCATCCCATATACATTTGAAATATACCTGTGATTCTTATCTTCAATCTTTCCCCTCAGACGATTCACATTTACTGCCAGTGTGTGCTTGTCCACAAACTGTCCTCCACTGTCCCACAACCGCTCCAATAACAGATCATAAGTCAGAAGCTGTCCTCGGTTCATAAGAAATTGACGAAGCAGACGGCACTCTGTCGGTGTGACGGGGCATTCCTGACCTTTTACCGTCACTCGTGCATGATCCAAATCTATATATAAATACTCATCTGCAAAAATCAGACGATTGACCGAAGCAGTTCTTTTTAAAATGACTTCTATTTTTCTAAGTAAAATCTTCATTGAAAATGGTTTAGTAACGTAATCTTCTGCCCCGGATTCATATCCTGTCAGAGCATCCTCCTCCATATCCCTGGCTGTCAGGTAAATGACCGGAACTTCTTTTTGCTTTTTTACCCACTGGCAAAAAGAGAAGCCCTCGCCATCTGGAAGATTCACATCCAGAAGGACCATATCTATCTGATTCTCAAAAAAAATCTGCTTCCCTTTCTCCATAAAAGTCACACCGTAAACTCCATATCCTGACTTTTTCAAAGAATAACAGATCGCCTGATTCAAATCAGAATCATCTTCTACAACTAATATATTCTGCATATCCTAATTCCTCCGATACAGATTCTCACAAAGAAATCTCTGCATAGCAATGATACCTTTCAGTATTGTACCACAAACTTTTCCTGGATATGAAAAACAAAGAAAGAATCTCAATTTTGTGATTATTCAGTGCACAAAAAAAAATATTTTATAAGTCTTTTCATATAATGAACACCTGACGGGAAACACTTCCTTTATCGAAACTACAAAGACAGTTATTACACCACAATCATGGAACAAATTGGAATTAAGTGGTCGCCACACTACAATTTCCATGATGAAAAAACACAGCATTGATGAAACTACCATCAAAAAGATTGTTGGACATTCTGGAGCTGTGACGCTTACAGAACGTGTCTACACTCATCTTGATATCCTGGTTCTGATCGATGCCATAAACAAAATTGTGGGAGAAAGAGAGAATGGAAAGGAAAAAAATAAACAGAAAAAAGCAGATACTGATAATGCAATAATTATTACTCATATCTGCTTTTCTTATCTTTATCTATTCACTTTAAATCTGGCCACATAGATGCTGTGAGTTTTGATGCATACGTGCTGCCCCATTCTGAAAAAGTCTTTTTTATTTTCTAAGGATGATTCCGCACCTTATTCGCCCCCCGGCATGTTTATATTATACCCCCACCCTAGAGCGTGTTTGAAAAAGGCTTTCTGCAAGATGTGCGTCACAATTTGTGGGAGATTTTGTCCGGATGAAGGCGCCGTAGCGGGCTACGGCAACTGAATTCGGGCAAAATATACCGCAAAGTGGGGCGTGCAGATTGCGGGAATGATTTTTCAAACAGGCTCTAGTATATGTTTCAAGTCCAGTCTTTCCGTACGCATTGTTCTATGATATAATACTTACGTTGTCCAACCGATACCCGACAACGGGAGGAGGTGAACCGCATGGATATTATAATCTCGTTTCTTGTCTCCTGTACGGCAAGCATAATTGCCTACTATGTTTGCAAATGGCTAGATGACGGCAAGTAGGACAACTCTAACCTAGTGGTTTCTTATCCACTATAATAAATAAGAAGAAAGCCCAAGAAGCTGCAACTTCGAGGGCTTTCACTCTTTTGTCCGCATGGACTTATAATCTCTTTGCCTATTGGCATTATATCATATGCATTTTTTGTTTGCAATATACTCAATATATTTTTTTAATGTGTTTCTACTTATATTATATTTATTCATTAAATCTATTTGTTTTATGCTACGATCTGTAAGAAACTTTTTAATATCTTTTTCTAATTCTGGCGACATTTTGTCAAGTTGCCCCTGTTTACGTCCAGACTTCTTGGTACTAGCTGCAATTCCATCTTTTATACCTTTCACTGTGATTTCTCTTTCCTGTTCTGCCCGATCAAGTTCAACAAGAATCAACAGTTCTCAAAGGGTGTCCCACTACGGGTACCCTTTTTCTTTTTGTCCTCTGTCCCGATCTGATTTTAGCCCCCTAAATCTTCACGGTTGCCCCACAGAAAACTCTAATATGAGATTGTCCGCATTTTATCAGTATTTTCCAAATCTGTCAAGCGAATTTGTATGCTACGTGTGTGCTACACGTATGTGCTACGCTTCAAAATTGACCACTTTTTTAGAAAATTTTCAGAATCCAAAACATAAGAAAAACCCCGGAAAATCAAGGTTTTCCGAGGTTTTAATAGTTTTCTGCATTCGATTGAAATTATCGCTTGCTGAACTGCGGAGCGCGACGAGCTGCTTTGAGACCGTACTTCTTACGCTCTTTCATACGAGGATCACGAGTAAGGAATCCAGCTGCTTTAAGAACTGGTCTATACTCTTTGTCTGCCTCAAGGAGTGCTCTGGAGATACCATGTCTGATAGCACCAGCCTGTCCTGTGTATCCGCCACCGTGTACGTTTACAAGTACGTCAAATTTTCCTTCTGTCTCGGTAGCAGCCAGTGGCTGACGAACGATAACTTTAAGTGTGTCTAATCCAAAATACTCATCAATGTCTCTTTTATTGATAGTGATTTTACCAGTACCTGGGGTAAGGTAAACTCTTGCTACTGATTTTTTTCTTCTTCCTGTTCCGTAGAATTTTGCGCTAGCCAATGTTTTCTACCTCCTAATTAAAATGTTAAAACTTCCGGTTTCTGAGCCGCATGTTTGTGTTCAGGTCCGGCATAAACGAAAAGTTTTGTGTACATTTCTCTTCCTAATGGTCCTTTTGGAAGCATACCTTTAACTGCCAGCTCAACAACTTTCTCAGGTTTCTTAGCCATCATCTCTTTTAATGTAGTCTCTTTCATTCCACCTACATAATCAGAGTGATTGTAGTAGATCTTCTGATCCATTTTCTTTCCTGTAACTTTGATCTTATCAGCGTTGACAACGATTACATAATCACCTGTGTCAACGTGTGGTGTAAACTGAGGTTTGTTCTTTCCTCTTAAAACGCTTGCTACGCCAGAAGCCAGACGGCCAAGGGTGCAGCCTTCAGCGTCAACTACATACCATTTTCTCTCGATTTTATCTGGATTAGCCATATAAGTCTGCATGGTTTTACCTCCTGTTATTTATCAACGATTGTTTGTATAAATGCGAATTCTCGCATATGTTAGTAATATGGAAACGATGGTGCAATTACTGCGGAAATGTCCGAAACCGCTGATAAATACCGTCGCCGGGGCTATTGGCTAAAGTATCTCGCACTACGTCACATTGAGTTATTATATTATAAGCCTCCGTTTCTGTCAACCACTTTTTCCCCATATTTCCATCTTTTTTTCAAAAAGTTTTCCACATTCTTCCTGGATTGCTGATCAGTTTTTCCACAAAGCCAGCTTGCTGTCTCCACCCTATACACGCCTATCCACAACAGGTAGCTTTTGGAACAACGATTTATAAAGTTACTGTTCACTCCGTTCACAGTAACTTTATACACACTTTAATCAGACATTTTATAAATTTTCTCTGGTATTTTTCTCCGCAATGTGCTACATTAGAAAGAATGTATCCACCGGATACACAGTAACTATTTTATTTTTTCAGGTAACGATTCAGCAAGTACTATTCCGCGAGACATTTTCACTATGAAAGCCCCTGACGGCAGCTGTGGAAGTGCCGCAGGAAGTTTCGCCTTTCTGTGCATCACAAAGCGCGTAACTGTAAGAGAACTGAACAGTTCCTTTATTTGAGGTGAAGTTTTTATGATAACATTTTTATCCCGTTTTTTCATCAAAGATTACAAAGACTACAGCTCCCCCCAGGTTCGCCAGTCTTATGGCATGCTCTGCGGAGCTGTGGGAATTGCCTTGAACATTTTTCTTTTTATAGGAAAATGGCTTGCCGGAATCCTAAGCGGCTCTATTGCCATCACGGCGGATGCCTTCAACAACTTATCGGATGCAGGCTCCTCTGTGATCACTCTGGTGGGCTTCAAGCTCTCCGGACAAAAACCGGATACAGAGCATCCCTTTGGACATGGACGCATGGAATATATCTCCGGACTTCTTGTCTCAGTTGCGATTCTGATCATGGGCTTCGAGCTGATCCGCTCCTCCATTGACAAGATCCGCACCCCGGAGCCCATTGAATGCAGCCCAGTTATTATTGCTGTCCTTATTGCATCTATTCTGGTAAAAATATATATGTACTACTATAACCGCACTATCGGTCACAAAATCGACAGTACTGCCATGCAGGCTACAGCTGGAGACAGTTTAAGTGACACAGTTTCCACCAGTCTAGTTCTTCTGGCAACTATCATCAGTCAGCTTACCGGATTGGTGCTGGACGGATGGTTCGGTGTCCTGGTGGGCATTTTTATCTTCTATACCGGAACCACTACAATGAAGGATACCATTGATCCCCTTCTCGGACAAGCCCCGGAGAAAAATTTAGTAGAGGAAATCGAAGAGATCGTTCTTGCCCATCCCCTTGTCCACGGCATGCATGACCTGATTGTCCATGACTACGGTCCAGGCAGACTAATTCTTTCCCTCCACGCTGAGGTTCCCGCCCACGGAGATCTGCTGATTATCCACGATGAGATTGACAACATTGAGCATGAGCTTCAGGACAAACTGAATTGTTCTGCCACCATCCACATTGATCCCATTGTCACAGACAACAAGGAGGTCAATGAAATACGCAGCCAGATTGAAGAAATCACCCGCAATCTGGACCGTCGTCTTTCCATTCACGATTTTCGCATAGTAGAAGGTCCTACCCACACAAACCTGATCTTCGACATAGCGGTTCCTTTCGAATGCAAACTCACCAACGTGGAGATCACAAATCTCCTCAAAGAACGCATCCGCAATATGGATGATGGCAACTATTGTGCCGTGATTCAAATCGACAGAGTATATTCATAAAAAAGTTCTTTTCCCCATACAAAAAGACTAGAGCGTGTTTGAAAAAGGCTTTCTGCAAGACGTGCGTCACAATTTGTGGGAGATTTTGTCCGGATGAGGGCGCCGTAGCGGGCTACGGCAACCGAATTCGGGCAAAATATACCGCAAAGTGGGGCGTGCAGATTGCGGGAATGATTTTTCAAACACGCTCTGGTTCTTCATGTAGCTGCATGAAGGACCAGTCTTTTTGTTATTTCGTCCGCACTGCGTCCGCTTTGAAGCACCTTTCCTTATCGAATATTCAAATAGACATCCTCTCTCGTATGAAATCCCCCGTCAATAATCACCTTATCCATATTTTCCGCCGTCACCGCAATTGGATCGATTTTATAATAAGGAATGTCATATGTCCCATCATTGAAGGTTTCTACTGCCTTGTATTCCCCTTCTCCGGAAGTAATATCCTCTCCTTTGCCAAGCGCCACTGCGAACTCGGCCGCCGTATTCGCTTCCTGTTCAATAGGCTTATAGACGGTCATTTCCTGTGTACCTTCCACAATCCTCTGACAAGCTGCCAGATCCGCATCCTGGGCCACCACAGCAACCTTCCCTGCCAGCCGGTTCTCCGACAATACCTTCACTGCCTGACTTGCCAGATCATCATTTCCGCACATCACTCCTACAATATCTTTTGTAACTTCCAACCCCTGAGTCACATAATTTCCGGCCAGCTCTGCCATCCAGTTATCGCAATATTCCGTATAAACCACATTCAGATCACTGCCTTCAATGGCTTTATTGAACCCCCTCACAACTTCATCCACATTTCTGTCTGTAGGAGATCCATTGATGGCAAAAATATTTCCTCCCTCCGGACAAGCCTGGATCAGCGCCTCTCCCATAAGGGTTCCAACCTTTTCATTATCAATGGTAATATACAGATCTGCATTAACATTTTCCACAATGCGGTCATAGCAGATTATATAAATCCCCATTTCCCGGGCTTCCTTCAGCACATCATACAAAGCATTTCCATCAATAGGGATCACCACGATCACATCCATCTTTTTCTTAATGAAATACTCTATCTGGGAAATCTGCTCTTCCACAACGCCTCCGGCTACCTGCACATTCACTTCTGCCCCAAGGCTCTGGGCAGTAGAAACAAACATATCCCGATCCCGCAGCCATCTCTCAATTACAAAAGAGTCAAAGCTAAGCCCGATCTGCAGCTTATCTTCCTCTTTTGCTTCTTCCTTCTGCGACTCCTGAGGCTTACCTCCGCAACCTGCTGCCAATGCAGCTGCCAGGAGCAAAGCCAACGACAAGATCAGCCAACGACACTTTCTCATTTTCCATACCTCGCTTTATACTCACTTGGAGTCATATCCATCTGCTTCTTAAAAATCCTGCTGAAATAATTGGGATCCGAATAGCCGCTCTGAATTCCCGCTTCCTTTACGCTCACATTTGCATCTACCAGAAGCTCTTTGGCTTTATCGATCCGGACTCTGGTCAGATACTCAATAAAATTCTCTCCAGTCTCCTCCTTAAAAATCTTGCTGAAATAATAAGGACTGATATTCACCTGACTGGACACATCATCCAGAGAAATATCCCTGCTGTAATTTTCCTGAATATAAAGCATGGCCTTCTTTACCGCGGAATTAGACTGATCTTCCTTCTGATCCCGGATTGCCCGGCATACATTTACCATCTTTTCCTGAAACCATTTACGAAGATCCTCATAGGTAGAAAGCGACATTGCAGTATCCAAATAGTCCCTGCGGTAACTAAATCCATAATTGATCGCGCCGCTTTCAAAAGCAATCTTCTCACCCCAGATAATAAACTCCAGTATTTTCAGGCGGATATTATTCATATCCTGTGAATAATGCTCTACCATCCAGTCACAGAAGAAGTTCACCTCCTGGAGCATCCCCTCCTCATTTCCCTCCTCAAGACAGCGGAACATCCTCTTCTCATCATTGCCGGGAAAAGCCTCGTCATAGACACCATTCTGGGAAAGATCCTCTATATGGATTACCCTGCCCAGGCTTCCGTTTAATGCCCGGAGTGCTTCGCGGTAAGATCTCTCAAGCTCTTCCATTTCCCATACTCTTCCAATTCCCACACGGAATTTTGCATCCAGTCTGCCCTCCAGCCTTGCCACCAGCTCTCTTGCCTTTTCCACCAGATCAATACGGTCTTCATAAGGATTCTGGAAAATTTCACAAGGCACTACCACAGGGATACGGTTGGACATAATATTTCCAACCACACAGGGAAAAGCAGACTTCACCACATCCCGGAATTCCGGATAAAAGCTTTGCGCCTTCACATTCATTCCAACCGGGCTTACCAGTCTTCCATTTTCATAGCTTTGTCCAAACTGCACCACCATAACATAACCCTGGCCATATTCAATATCCAGAAGCTGCTGGTAATAACCTGCTGCTGCCATCTCCTTCTGGAAAAGAAGAGAATTCACATAACCAGATTCCACAACCGGGATAACTGTCTCTAGCTTTTCCTGGATTTTCAACAGATTACTTCTCTGATCACGAACCTTATCCACCTTTGCTGTCGCTTCTTCCACCACAGAAATAATCTTACTTTTCGAAATCGGTTTCGTAAGATACTGTTCCACACCAAGATTGATGGCTTCTTTGGCGTAATCAAATTTGTCATATGCAGAAACTACATAAAACAAGGCGGAATTGTTGAACTTCCGGATTTCCCGCATAGCCTGGATTCCATTAATTCCAGGCATGTGAATATCCATAAACACAATATCCGGGTGAAAGGTCTCCGCCTTCTCGATTACCGCCCTTCCTGTTTTCGCAGTTTCCACACTGCATTTATCTCCGAATTCAGCCAGAATCACTCCTTTAAAAGCCTCCAGCATAAGTCCTTCATCATCTGCTATCAGAATACGGTACATTTTTTTGCTCCCCTTTATTCAGCCTCTGTCACTGCTCATTGCAGCATACTCCATGCTATCACTTTTTACTCATTCACTGGTACCTTCAACCTCCACCGGTAAGGTGATATGCACACTGGTTCCAAGTCCAAGGCCCTCACTTTCTATGGTAAGAAGATCTTTTTGTTTATAATACAATTCCAATCTGTCAATTACATTTCCTACTGCTATGCCTGTAGAATAACGGTTCTCTCCATTATTTCGTGCTTTCCCTGCCATAACGGACTGAATCATCTCCTGTGTCATTCCGGCGCCATTATCACTGACTGTGATTTCCAGGTCATCCCCATCCTTGTGAATGGACATTCTGATTTTCCCAGTTTCCATACAGTCGTGAATTCCATGCTGCACGGCATTTTCCACCAGAGGCTGCAAAATCATACTTGGAATCCTGAAATTCCCGATTCCCTCATCCACATCTTTTTCATAATTGATATCTCCGGCAAATCGGACATTTAAAATATAAATATAATTGTCAACTGCATCCACCTCTTCCCAGAGAAGAGCATCATCCTCCATTTTCCGTACATTATATCGGAAAAAGTCTGCCATCTTTTCCAGAAAAACACCGGTACGCTCTGCATCCTCCAGCATGGCAAGCTGGGCCCCGGCATTCAGACAGTTAAACAGGAAATGAGGATTGATCTGAGCCTGAAGATATTTCAGCTGTGCTTCTTTCAGATGGGTCTCCATAAGAAGCTCCCTCTCCTTCATCTGCGCCTGCTTCTCTATACTTTCACGCTGTTGTTTAATATGAATGCGTATGCTGTCCAACATCTGATTAAAGCTCCGGGTTACCACGCCAACCTCATCCTCGCAAACAACAGGCAGAATTGGCACATTCAGATTTCCCATGGCAACCTCATGCGCAGTACTGGAAAGCTGGGTCAGCGGCCGGATCATGGATTGCACAAACAGAATGATAATGGCCACACCTACTGCCGCCACAATGAAAATAACCACCAACGCCAGCCGATACAGTACATCCATAGAAGAAAGCAGGAGCTGGTAATTGGAGGAATTCATCCGGAAACGCAGATTATTCAGCTTGTAAATATAAGAATTGATATATTCATAAAGCTGCAGTTCTTTTTCATAAGAAGCCTTGTACTTCTCAATATTTCTGCCTCGCTTGGCTTGAACAGTCTCGCTGGTCTGATTCAGATAGCTTTCTGACATTCTGCGTATATTTTTTTCCAGCATTTTTACTTCATTATCCACATTCCGGTCATTCAGCTTATCCAGAAGCTCCCGGTAATCCTGCTCATAGCGATAGTAATTTTCCAGAGCCTTGGTTCCCTTTATATTCAGATATTCATAAACCGTTCCTTCCAGATTGTTTAAGGTGTCCGAGAGATCATTAATTGCTGCATTGCTGGAAAAAACAGCATCAATCCGGTCTACACCGGTATGGATCTGTTCAAAGATAAAAAAATTGATGCATACTACAAACACCATGACAAGGGCCATAACAAAGCTTAATCTTGTCTGTATGGAATTCTGGACGGAAAGGCTTCCTTTTCTCTCTCTCATTTAATTCCCCTCCGTTCTGTAAGCACCAACATTGCTTCTGGTGATCACATGCTGACCCACACTGTAATAATTGCTGGTATGTCCCAGGGAGGAAAACTCTTCCAGGGCATTCACGCTGTATCTTCCGATTTCATCCATATCCAGAGCGATAGCTGAAGAAATAATCCCTTTGCTGATACCATCCAGAATTACATCGGAATAATAAAAACCAACTACATCCACATTTCCAACCTGGTTATAGTCAACCAGAGCCTGGTAAACGCACTCTGTCACAACCTCGTCCATGCACACCAGCACATCTGGCAGGTTCTCCTCGCTTACAAAAATATCCCGGACAAATTCCTCTGTATCAAAGCCAGAGCTGCTGTCAATGTTGTATTCTGAAATCGTTACGGTCTGATAATCCTTCTTTTTTTCCTCCAGTTCTTTTTTAATCTGGTAATAGATCAGATTGGTCTCCTGGGTCTTGGACTGGGAATTTGACAAAAGAAGGACCTGCGTATTCTCATGTTCCTTTAAAAGTCCAAGAATCTGTTCCGTGTAAGCATTTCCCAGCTGATAACTATTCAGTCCAACAAAGCTGATTCTGGCACTGGAGGAATCATCTGTCAGCACCGTAACTACCGGAATATCCGCATCTGAGGCCTCCTGGATCAGTTCCTGCTCTTCATCGCTTCCATCAGCTTCCAGAATGATCCCGTCCACCTGGGAGGCAATTCCAATACGCAGATAATCCGCCTGACTATAATTGGAATCGTGCCCGGGCTCGATCAATTCCAGATAAGCATCTGCATCCTTTGCCGCCTGGCTGGCGCTTTCATAGATGGAATCCCACATCAGGGTATTTTCCGCTCCTGCTATCATCAGATAATGTTTTTCGTAACTGGATGCACCCTCGCCTTCACCAAGATCCACCTGATCCAGTTTTTTCTGGAAATAAATCCAGATTCCAGAGAGAAATAACATACAGCCTACTATAATAAAAAAAACAGTCAATGTGGATTTTTTCATAATTAATAAGTTCCTTTATTGCCCGCGCTTTTGCCTGTAGGCAAACCGCCATTTTATAAATATGATTTCAAATATCTACAGTTTACCATATTTGCATGCTATATGCAAAAGAAGCCATTGCATTTCTGCAACAGCTCCTTTCTAATTACTTTTTACTGCACTCTCAGCAGTTTTTTTGCAATTATTTAGTTGGATTTTCTGTTAGAGATAACATCAAATACAACTGCGATCAGAAGTACAGCACCTTTTACAACATACTGCCAGGAATCACCGATACCCATGATTGACATACCCATGTTGATAACACCAAGGAGAAGAGCACCGATTACAACACCACCTACAGTACCACTTCCACCGTATGCAGAAGCACCACCGATGAAACAGGAACCGATTGCATCCATCTCGAAGGATGTACCTGTACTACCATTTACAGAACCTACACGTGCTGCGCAGAGAAGACCTGCAAGGCCAGCAAGTAAGCCCATGTTTGTATATGCAATGAAATAAACCTTATTTGTATCGATACCGGAAAGCTGTGTTGCTTTCTCGTTACCGCCGATTGCGTAGAAGTAACGTCCAAACGCTGTCTTGGATGTGATGAAGTTGTAGATCATGCAGATTGCAACTACCCATACAAGCATTACGGAAATACCTTTATACTGATATAATTTGTAGCAATACCACAGAATAACAACTGCAATCACGGCTGCTCTGCTGTAATCAGAAGCTGCTGTATTCTGGCGATAACCTTTTTTCGCTTTGTTTGCTCTGGAACGCATGGTAGAGAAAATAATATAGCATGCGATCAGAACACCAACGATCAGTGCAGAATATTTCTTTCCATCATCAAGTCCCGGAATGTTAATGTAGGATGTAAATACATTCAGGAAAGATTTGTTCTGGATAGATACTGTCTTATTATCCAGTACCAGACGTCCAAATCCACGGAAAATGAACATGCCGGCAAGTGTTGTGATAAATGGAGGAATTCTCTTATAACCAATCCAGTAGCCCTGCCATACACCAACCAGAAGGCCGATTACCAGGCAAAGGAGAATGGTGATAAATGGATTGAAGCCCTTGCTGCCGATCAGGACAGCTGCAACACCACCAACGAAGCAGATAACAGATCCAACAGAAAGATCGATGTTACCACCAGTTAAGATACAGAGTAACATACCACATGCAAGAACCAGTACGTATCCGTTCTGGAGCATAAGGTTTGACATGTTCTGTGCGAAAAGAAGTCGTCCATCAGTCAGAGCACAGAACAGGATAAATACGATTACAAGTGCAATAACCATCGTATATTTTCTTAAAAAGTCTTTTATTTTTGCATTCATTTTGTTTTCCCCCTTCATTATTTCTTCTGATTCTGCATGATATGTGCCATGATGCCTTCCTGGGTAGCTTCTTTCGCATCCAGTTCTCCGGCCATTTTACCTTCATTCATGATATAAATCCGGTCGCACATACCAAGGATTTCAGGCATTTCTGAGGAAATCATGATTACAGATTTTCCCTGTTCCACCATCTGATTGATCAGACAGTAAATATCATATTTTGCACCTACGTCGATACCACGGGTAGGCTCATCCAGAATCAAAATATCTGGTTCTGTGAACATCCACTTTCCAAGAAGGGCTTTCTGCTGGTTACCACCAGACAGGTTACCAATACGCTGCTCATTGGAAGGTGTTTTCGTTCCCATTTCTTTTGTCATCTGCTCCGCCAGCTGTACCTCAAGGTCCGTGTTGATAATTCCATTATCACAGACTTTGTTCAGACGGGCAAGAGTTGTATTGAAACGAATGGACTCATCAAGGATCAGTCCGTTTGTCTTACGGTCCTCAGTTACATATGCAAGACCATGCTGGATGGCTGCACGAGGATCTTTCAAATCTACTTTTTCACCCTTTATGTACAATTCTCCGGAAATTGCACTTCCATAGCTCTTACCGAAGATGGACATTGCCAGCTCTGTACGGCCTGCACCCTGCAGTCCTGAGAAACCAACAACCTCACCTTTATGTACTTTAAAGGAAATATTGTCGTCTACTATTTTTTCCGGATACAGAGGATGATGAACCGTCCAGTTCTTTACCTCCAGCATCACTTCTTTACTTACATTGTGCTCACGTTTCGGATAACGATCTTCCATAGGACGTCCAACCATTCCTTTGATGATCCTGTCCTCGCTTAAGTCATCCACGCCTTTTGTAAGTGTCTCGATTGTGCTTCCGTCTCGAAGAATGGTACAACGGTCTGCACAGTAAATGATCTCATTCAGTTTGTGTGTGATAATAATAGATGTCAGCCCCTGTTTCTTAAATTCCATAAGCAGGTCCAGAAGCATCTTTGCATCTTCATCATTCAGGGATGAAGTCGGCTCATCCAGGATGAGCAGTTTAACATCTTTTGAAAAAGCTTTCGCAATTTCTACCAGCTGCTGTTTGCCGGTTCCGATATCTTTGATCAGGGTCTGGGCAGATTCATGAAGACCTACCTGAGCCATATGTTTCTCAGCCTCGCTGTATGTTTTATCCCAGTCGATGGCTCCTCTTTTATTTTTGATCTCGTTTCCGAGAAACATGTTTTCACCGATGGAAAGCAGTGGGATCAATGCAAGCTCCTGGTGAATAATAACGATACCTTTTGCCTCGCTGTCATTAAGCTTTTTAAACTTACACTCTTCACCCTCGTAGGTAACCGTTCCAGTATAGCTGCCGTATGGATACTGACCACTTAATACGTTCATCAATGTGGACTTTCCCGCACCGTTCTCACCGATCAGCGCATGAATCTCGCCACGCTGAACTTCAAGGTTAACGTTATCCAAAGCTTTGACACCGGGGAATTCCTTCGTAATGTGTTCCATTACTAAAATATTGTCAGCCAAAATGGCGCCCCCTTTCCCATAAAACAGGCGGGGCTTTTCACCCCGCCCACATTTAAACCTTTATTTTTGATTTGTATGACGTTTTAGTTCAGCCTTCATTAGTTTGCCGGATGAAGATATCCGTCATCATCCATTGTGTAGTATCCTGGGTCAACCAGTGCTTCCTGAAGGTTGTCTTTTGTTACAACTGTAGGAACCAGAAGGAAGGATGGGCATTTGTTGCCTTCAGATGTCTCATAGGACTCTGTATCATATGCACACTCGAAATCCCAACCAGATTTTTCAATCAGGGACTCATCAACTGTATCACCAGCCAGCATTGCTTTTGCAAGGTCAAGTGTTACGACTGCTTCATTAGCAACTGCTTTGTAAACGGTCATGGACTGTTTTCCGTCAACGATGTTTGCAAGGTTTGCTTCATCACCATCCTGTCCTGTGATCAGAACTGTGTTATCACCAGCATAGTCAGACTCGATTGCCTGTGTTACACCAAGTGCTGTGGAGTCGTTGGAGCAAAGAGCTACGTCAAGCTGTGTTCCGTCTGCATAGTAGGATGCCAGAATATTCTGCATTCTTTCAAGTGCTGTCTGGGTATCCCATGCAGGTGTTGCAACAGAATCAAAATCAGTCTGTCCGGAAACTACATTTAAGGTTCCTGCATCAATGTATGGTTTTAATACATCAAATGCACCATTGAAGAAGTATCCGGCATTGTTATCAGCAGGATCACCAGCTGTAAACTCGATATTGTATGTCTTGTCTCCAGCATTGTCCAGATCCAGAGTATCTACTACGTACTGTCCCTGAAGAGTACCTACTGTGTAGTTATCAAAAGAAATATAATAGGAAACAGCGTCGGACTTGATCAGACGGTCATAGGAAATAACTGGGATTCCTGCATCTGCTGCTTCATCCATAACTGTATTAAGAGCCTCGCCATCGATAGCTGCTACAACTAACAGGTTAACTCCGTCGGAAATCAGGTTCTGGATATCGTTTACCTGACGGTCTGTCTCGTTGTCAGAGTATGTAAGCTCTACTTCGTATCCAGCATCTTCGAACTGTTTCTGCAGATAGGAACCATCACGATTCCAACGCTCCAGAGACTGTGTAGGCATTGAAATACCGATCTTTCCGCCAGCTGCTCCGTCTTCTGCCATTACCGGAACTGCAAGTGAACCAACTGCCATTGCTGCTACCATTGCCATTGCTACTTTTCTCTTCATGAAAAAACCTCCCGTATCATTTTTATTTGCTATGTTCTATAGCTTTTTGATGGGATTATAATATCATATCGGTACTCTGTGTAAAATGGACTAATTTTGGATTGCTCTTTCAATTTTTGTGTTATGATATGCACAAAATTGTGCTGGGGTGGACATTTTTGTTATGGAATAGTGCTAGATTGTAATTATGTGCTATTGACATTTTTAATATGTGAAGTGATATGCCAAAAAGAAGTATTGGAAAGGTGCATCTCGAAAATTTGCTATTTAATATGTTGAAAGTTGTTCAAGGCGGACGCATTCGGACAATGGTTATTGCTCACTCGCTGGAGCGTTGCGCCGGCGAGTGAGTAATACACATTGTCCAAATGCGTCCCTCCTGAAGAACTTTTCAACACATTAAATAGCAACGTTACTCATTAATCAAAGAACTGTATCCCCATCAGGGTGAGTCCCTGCGCCGGTGCGGTAGGACCAGCAGCGGAACGGTCTTTGGCATCCAGGATTTTCTGCATGCGCTCCGATGGATACTGTCCATTTCCAATTTCAATCAAGGTGCCGGAAATAATGCGGACCATATTATAGAGGAAACCAGTTCCCGAAACGCGAATAGTAACTATGTCACCATCACGGAAAACTTCAATTCCGGTAACCGTACGGATAGTTGTTTTCACCTGGGCTCCGGAACCGCAGAAACTGGCAAAATCATGCCTTCCGATCAGGTAGGATGTTGCCTCTCTCATTTTGTCCACATCTAATTTGTAATGATAGAAATAGGAATAAAGCCGCTCAGTTGGTACCGGAAATTTGCGGTTCAGAATGCGATATTCATATGTTTTCTCACTGTCACAGTATCTTGGATGGAAGTCCGGTTCCACTTCTTCAGACATCTGAATCCGGATATCCTCCGGCAGACGCTGGTTCAGAGCATAAGAAATCTTCTCTCCCGGGATACGGGTGTTGGTGTCAAATACCGCTACGTTTCCAAGGGCGTGTACGCCTGCATCTGTACGACTGGCACCAATCGTTTCAATCTTTTCTCCCAGAAGCTCAGAAAGTGTATCATTCAACACTCCCTGTACTGTAATTCCATTGGGCTGTGTCTGCCAGCCACAATAATTCGTTCCATCATATGCTACAACAAGTCCAATTCGTTTCATCATCTTTCTCCTTGTGAAAATTCCCTCATCTGCATCCGTAGTCTATTTTAAGACTCTGAATACAGATGAGGGAACTATAACTTTTTAAATGGATGTTCAGTCGATTTAAATTCCAGCTGCCCTAAATCCAATTGCAACAGCCAGATACGCTGCCAAAATCACATATGCCATATGATCTCTTTTTTTATAACAAAGCGGTTTCATCTGGGTACGGTTATCGCCGCCATGATAGCATCTTGCTTCCATGGCCATGGCCAGATCATTTGCCCGTCGGAATGCGGAAATAAACAGCGGCACCAGAAGGGGAACCATGTTCTTCGCCTTCTGGATCAGATTCCCATTCTCGAAATCAGCTCCGCGGGCAATCTGCGCTTTCATAATCTTATCCGTTTCTTCCAGAAGAATAGGGATAAAACGTAGGGCGATCGACATCATCATAGCAATATCATGTACTGGTACATGAAGCTTATTCAGCGGGCGGAGCAGACGCTCCAGGCCATCAGTCAGCTGGTTAGGTGTCGTCGTCAATGTCATAATGGAAGAACCAATCACCAGATAAACCAGTCGGATCGCCATAGTACCTGCCAGCACCAGACCTTCCTTTGTCACCTTAATAAATCCCAGCTTCCATATCACCTCACCAGGGGTAAGAATCATATTAAAAAATATGGTGATCAGAAGCAGCATGAAAATAGTCTTCAGACCTTTAAAAATAAACTTCACAGGAACCTTGGACAAAAGGATCATTCCTGCAAGAAATATAGTAGCCACTGCATATCCAGCGAAGGTGTGGAACAAAAATACAGATACAATAAATCCAATGGTTCCTACCAGTTTGGTTCTTGGATCCAGCTTATGAATCACGGAATCTGCCGGATAATACTGTCCAATGGTAATATCTCTGATCATTCGTTTCTGCCTCCCTTCTTAAGAAGTGAAGGCTTCTGCTTCTTTAAAGCTTCCAGAATCGTATCTCTGGCTTCCTCCACAGTGGTAGCTGTGGTATCCACATTCAGGCCATTTTCGGAAAGCGCATGCATGATATAGGTGATCTGCGGTGCCGCAAGTCCCATTCCTTCCAGTTCCTTATAATGGGAAAATACATTCTTCGGTGTATCGTCAAATACCATTTCCCCATGATTCATAACGATCAGGCGTTCCACATATTTGGCAATGTCCTCCATGCTATGAGAAACCAGGATAATGGTAATTCCTCTCATCTTATGAAGAGCCGCAATCTGATCCAGAATGTCATCTCTTCCCTGTGGATCGAGCCCTGCAGTAGGCTCATCCAGGATCAGGATTTTCGGGTTCATTGCCAGAACACCTGCAATGGCAACCCGTTTCTTCTGGCCTCCTGAAAGCTCGAAAGGAGACTTGGTAAAATTCTCTTCCTTCACACCTACATGGGCAAGAGCCTTTTTTGCCTCTTCCTCAGCCTGCTCCCTGGAAAGTCCCTGATTCATAGGGCCAAAGCAAACATCTGCCAGAACTGTATTCTCAAACAGCTGGTGCTCCGGGTACTGGAATACCAGCCCCACCTCACTTCGAAGAGCCCGGCGGTTATAATTCTCCGCCCACACGTCTTCTCCATTATAAAGGATCTGACCGCTTGTAGGCTGGATCAAAGCATTAAAATGCTGGATCAAGGTTGATTTTCCGCTTCCAGTATGACCAATCACACCAATGAACTGTCCATCCGGAATTACAAGATTTATATCTTTCAGGGCGTGGCTTTCATAAGCAGTACCCTGACTGTAAGTATAGGTCACGTTCTTAAGCTCTATCGACATAATGCACCCACCAATTCCTCTTTCGTCAGTATTCCTTCCGGAATGTCCACGCCAGCCTTGTGAAGCTCATGGGCGAGCAATGTCACCTGGGGTACATCCAGCCGGTATTTCTTCAGTGTCTCTACCTGGGAAAAAATTTCTCTTGGAGTTCCCTGCATTACCACATTTCCACCATCCATCACATAAACCTTGTTGGCATGGATCACTTCTTCCATATAATGGGTAATGAGGACAACGGTTACATTTTCTTTTTTATTGAGCTCGGAAACGGCTTTCAATACTTCTTTCCTGCCATTCGGGTCAAGCATTGCAGTTGGCTCGTCCAGTACAATACAGCTTGGACGCATCGCCACAACACCTGCGATGGCAACTCTTTGTTTCTGGCCTCCGGAAAGCTTGTTCGGAGACTGATAACGGTAAGCGGTCATTCCTGTCTTTTTCAGACTGTCATCCACACGCTTCCAGATTTCGTCTGTAGATACTCCCATATTCTCAGGACCAAAGCCTACATCCTCTTCCACAACCGTACCAATGATCTGGTTGTCCGGATTCTGAAAAACCATCCCCGCTTTCTGGCGGATTTTCCACAGCTCCGGCTCCTTGGCTGTGTCCATATCATCCACCCACATGGTTCCCTCTGAAGGGATAAGCAATGCATTTATCTGCTTCGCCAATGTGGATTTTCCGGAACCATTGTGCCCCAGAACGGCCACAAAATCGCCGGCTTCAATGTCCAGGTTTACATCATTGACAGCACGCTGCGTTGCTTCCACATTGCCGTCCTCATCATACTTGAGATAGTCAAATCCCAGCTTGAATGCCTTGATAATTCCCATATTCTTTTTCCTCGTCTGTCAGGCCTTCAGCTCGTCCGTAGCTGCCGGAACTGCACCGGTCAACTCGTCCATTAACGCCCAAATTTCATCTTTTCCCTGCTTTGTCTCAGCGGAAAAAGGAATGATCTTACTGCCCGGGCGCAGCTTCAGTCCGTCCTTGATAGCCTTAATATTCTTCTGTACCTGACTTCTTTTCAGCTTATCCAGCTTGGTTGCAATAATGATCGGATTGTATCCGTTATTTACGATCCAGTCATACATCAGCTTATCGTTTGCAGATGGATCGTGCCGGATGTCGATCAGGAGAAATACTGCTTTCAGGGTCTGTGAGGTATGAAGATAACGCTCGATCATCTTTCCCCACTTCGCCTTCTCGGTCTCCGGAACCTTGGCATATCCATAACCTGGAAGATCCACAAGGTACATAAAATCATTTACATTATAAAAATTGATAGTCTGTGTTTTTCCCGGCTGGGAACTTGTTCTTGCCAGCGCTTTTCGGTTCAGCAGACCGTTAATGAGGGAGGATTTTCCCACATTGGATTTCCCTGCAAAAGCAATTTCAGGTCTTCCTGTGTCTGGCAGTTTGCTGGTGATACCACAAACGATATCCAGTGAAACATTTTTAATTACCATTTTTCCTACCTCTCATTTCAGGCAAGTGCCCGTTCCAGCACTTCATTCATATTTTCCACAAACGTGATCTTCAGTCCGTCTGTGATCTCCTCATCCAGTTCTTTGATATCCGGTTTATTGGACTTTGGAACCAGTACTTCTTTAATCTTGGCGTACTTAGCTGCAAGAAGCTTCTCTTTCAGTCCGCCGATTGGAAGTACACGACCTCTTAAGGTGATCTCACCAGTCATGGCAAGATCCGCTCTTACCGGCTTGTCAATAATGGCAGAAAGCATTGCAGTTGCCATGGTAATTCCGGCTGACGGACCGTCCTTTGGCACTGCCCCTTCCGGAATATGTACGTGAATGTCATTTTCCTGGAAAAATTCCTGATTGATTCCATATCTGGCTGCTACAGAGCGGATGTAGCTGATGCCCGCTGTTGCAGACTCTTTCATCACGTCTCCAAGTTGTCCGGTAAGCACAAATTCCCCTTTACCCGGCATAATATTTACTTCGATCTGAAGGGTATCGCCGCCTACCTGCGTCCAGGCAAGACCTCTTGCAATACCAACCTCATCCTTTTTATTCGCCATCAGGTAATTGTATTTCTCCTGCCCCAGAAAGCTCTCAAGGTTCTTGCCTGTGACCGTTACCTTCTCTTTGCCATCTTCCATGATCAGACGTGCTGTCTTACGACAGATCTGACCGATCAGACGCTCCAGATTTCGGACACCAGCTTCTTTCGTATAATTATTGATAATTTTTCGAAGAGCGCCGCCCTGAATGGAAAGTTTACCTTTCTCAATTCCATTGGCTTCCATTTGCTTGGGAATCAGATGCTCCTTTGCAATGTGCTCTTTCTCATTCTCTGTATAACCGCTGATCTCAATGACCTCCATTCGGTCAAGAAGCGGTCTTGGGATTCCCTGAATATCGTTGGCTGTTGCAATAAACAACACCTCTGAAAGATCCTGTGGAAGCTCCACATAATGGTCATTGAAATGACTGTTCTGCTCCGGATCCAACACCTCAAGAAGCGCAGAAGAAGTATCTCCCTTGTAATCACTGCTTGTCTTGTCAATTTCGTCCAGAAGCATAAGCGGATTGGCAACCTTTGCCTGCTGAAGGGCAACGGTAATCCTTCCCGGCATAGCACCCACATAAGTCTTTCTATGGCCGCGGATCTCAGCTTCATCCTTCACACCACCAAGACAAATACGGACATAACGCTTGCCAGTGGCTTCTGCAACAGATTTGGCAATAGAAGTCTTACCGGTTCCAGGAGGTCCCACAAGGCAAAGTATAGGAGATTTTCCTTTATGTGTCAGCTTACGTACAGACAGGAATTCCATAATACGCTCTTTTACATCCTTCAGACCATAATGACCTTCTTCAAGAATCTTCCAGGCTGCTTTCAGATCTTCAGAATCTTCAGAGCACTTATCCCATGGAAGGGAAAGAAGTGTCTCAATATATCCCCGCAGAATGCTGCTCTCAGCTGCATTGGTGCTGGTAATTTTAAAGCGGCCGATTTCTTTGAAAATGCGATCCTTTACTTCCTGGGAAGCAGTAAGCTCTTTGGCTTTTCTGCGGAACTCCTCAGCCTCATCAGCAGTATTGTCCTCGCCAAGCTCCTCCCGTATCAGTTTCAGCTGTTCTCTCAAAATATATTCACGCTGGTTTTTATCTACACGCTTTTTCAGTTTCTGCTGAAGGTCGTGGCTGATATCCAGCACATTGATCTCATTGCTCAAAATGGCACCAAGAAGCTCATATCTGTCTGTCAGTCTGGCTGCCTCCAGAAGTTTCTGTTTACTCTGCCAGGAAAGAGGCAGATTAATTACGATCTGGTCGATCAGCTCCGGTGCTTTCTCTATATTTATGATCTGGGCAGCCAGTTCTTTTCCAATCTTCCCACCCTTAGCGCAATAAGTTTGGAACAGCTCCCTAATACTTCTGTACATTGCCTCCAGCATCGCCTGAGGCAATTCCTCTTCTTCCTCATTAACAAGAACAGTCTCTGCTCTTAAATATGGTGTCTCCTGTTCCAGACCAAGAAGTTCTGCCCTTCTTTTTCCCTCAACAAGAACACGCAGCAGGTTGTCAGGAAGTTTCACAACCTGCTTAATATATGCAATAGTTCCTACCTGAAACAGCTGTACAAATCCAGGATCTTCAATCTGGGGATCCTTCTGGGTTACCAGAAAGATCTTCTGATCCTGAAACATTGCCGCTTCGATTGCCTTTTTGGAACGTTCCCTGCTTACATCGAAATGGATGATCATTCCCGGAAGAATGGTAGTTCCGCGAAGGGCAAGGGCAGGAAGTACATTGATTGGCTCACTCATTTGTAGTCAAATCCCTTCATCAGGCTGTTTCCGGAGTGCCCTTTTTGTGTGCACGCTGGCTTCTTCTGCCTGTATTTGCCGGATTCACCGGCTGTGCAGGAGCTTCCCCATGAACGATCTGAGGTTCACCAGTTCCCTCTACAGCTTCTTTTGTAATAATGCATTTACGAATGGTGTCGTCAGACGGAGTCTTATACATCAGATCCATAAGAGTGCTCTCCATGATCGCACGAAGTCCTCTGGCTCCGGTTTTACGTTCCATGGACTTTCTCGCCATAACACGAAGTGCTTCATCCTCAAAATCAAGCTCTACTCCATCAAGTTCAAACAGTTTATGGTACTGCTTGGTCAGTGCGTTCTTCGGCTCCTGAAGGATGCGAAGAAGTGCGTTCTCATCAAGTCCGTCTAAGGTTACCACTACAGGCACACGTCCTACAAACTCCGGAATCAGTCCATAACGGATCAGATCCTCAGGCATTACCTGCTTGAACAGTTCACCAACATTCTGTTCCTCTTTGGAAGCAACTTCTGCGCCAAAGCCAATTGCCTTGGTATCCTGTCTTCCCTCAATGATCTTCTCCAGACCGTCAAAGGCACCGCCGCAGATAAACAGAATATTTGTAGTATCGATCTGGATGAATTCCTGATGGGGATGCTTTCTTCCACCCTGAGGAGGAACACTTGCAACAGTGCCTTCCAGAATTTTCAGAAGTGCCTGCTGTACACCCTCTCCAGAAACGTCACGAGTGATAGAAACATTCTCGGATTTACGTGTGATCTTGTCGATCTCATCTATATAAATAATTCCGTACTGCGCTCTGTCAATATCATAATCAGCAGCCTGAATGATCTTCAGAAGAATATTCTCAACATCTTCACCTACATATCCTGCCTCTGTCAGGGTAGTGGCGTCTGCAATGGCAAACGGTACATTCAGAAGTCTTGCCAGTGTCTGGGCAAGAAGTGTCTTACCGGAACCAGTTGGTCCAAGCATAAGGATGTTGCTCTTCTGAAGCTCTACATCCAGATTTCTGGAAGCAGTAACACGTTTGTAATGATTGTATACAGCAACAGAAAGTGCTTTCTTGGCCTCATCCTGTCCGATTACATAGTCGTCCAGAATTGCATGGATTTCCTCTGGTTTCATCAGATTGATCTCAGATCCAAGAATATCTTCCTGATCGTATCCTCCAAATTCTTCCTCCATGATCTCCGAGCAGATACCTACACACTCATCGCAGATGTAGGCCCCATCTGGTCCGGCGATTAATTTGCGGACCTGATCCTCGGTTTTCTGGCAAAAGGAACATCTTACTTTTCCTTCTCTTATCTTCTCAGCCATGAATCTTTAACTTTTCCTTTCTTTTAAATAAAGCAACCTTATTCAGAGCTATTCTGAAAAAAGTTTTCTTTATTTCTTAAAATTTGGAATTATTCTGTAAAATATACCTATTTTACAAAATTATCCCGTTTTACAAGATAAGACTCCTGTTAGTTCAGGAGTCTTTTCTTACAGTAGCATGCAAAAGAAAACTCCGGCTATTATCCAGGGGGATTTCTTTTGTTTTCAGTTTAGGCGGGAAAGTTTATACTGGAAATACACAAATATACTACATCTTCATCAGTGTACACTCGGTTATCCAGTTACAGTTTTTCCCTATTTGTGGGTTACAACACCATCGATCAGACCATAAGCCAATGCTTCCTCTGCGGACATGTAATTGTCACGGTCTGTATCTTTCTCTACTACCTCAAGAGGCTGTCCGGTGTTTGCAGCCAGAATTTCATTTAATGTTCTCTTTGTCTTGGCAATGTGATCTGCCACGATCTGGATCTCAGTAGCCTGTCCCTGGGCTCCGCCAGATGGCTGATGGATCATGATCGTAGAATTCGGCAGTGCAAATCTCTTACCCTTTGTACCACCAGCAAGAAGGAATGCTCCCATGCTGGCAGCCATTCCCAGACAAATAGTGGAAACGTCGCACTTGATATACTGCATGGTATCGTAGATAGCCATACCAGCTGTCACGGAACCACCCGGGCTGTTGATATAAAGCTGGATATCCTTTCCAGGATCCTCTGCTTCCAGAAAAAGCAACTCAGCAACTACCAGGCTGGCACTTACATCGTTTACTTCCTCTCCCAGGAAAATGATTCTGTCCTTCAGAAGCCTTGAATAGATGTCGTAGCTTCTCTCCCCTCTGCTTGTCTGCTCAATGACATAAGGCACTAAACTCATATATTCCCTCTTTTCTTATCAGATGCGCTCCCCAGATCTGCATTATAATGCGCCGGAGAGCGCTTTCATAACAAAATAATTTTTCCCTCTTGGGATGTGCAGTTATCTGCCTGCTGATTATTCAGCGTCTGCTGCTTTCTCAACTTCAACTGCTGCATCAGCGATAACAGTAACAGCCTTCTGAACAGCCATATCTTTCTTCATCTGCTCAAGTCCGCTCTCACCGATAGCTTCTCTGATCTTGTCAGCTTCCATCTTGTAAGCATCTGCCATCTTCTGGATCTCTTCTGTGATCTCTTCTTCAGATGGCTGGATGTTCTCAGCCTCAGCTACTTTCTCAAGAACCAGTCTTGTCTGGATTCTCTTGAGAGCCTGTGGCTTCATGTCGTCCATCATCTTGTCCATGCTCTGGCCTGTGAACTGGAAGTACTGCTCCATGGATAATCCCTGCTGCTGCATTCTTCTGGAGAAATCGTCCATCATCTGACGGCACTCAGTCTTTGTCATAAGCTCCGGAATATCCATCTGTGCATTCTCGATTGCTTTATCTACTGCAGCGTTCTCTTTTGCAGTTCTTGCTTCTTTCTCTTTCTTCTCTGTCAGTTTCTTCTTAACATCTTCTTTGTACTCAGCAAGAGTATCAAATTCAGATACGTCTTTCGCAAACTCATCGTCAAGCTCCGGAACCTCTTTGGTCTCGATCTTCTTAACGTCACACTGGAATACAGCTTCCTTGCCAGCAAGCTCTTTTGCCTGATATTCCTCTGGGAAAGTAACCTTAACTTCTACATGGTCACCAGTGTTTGCTCCAACAAGCTGATCCTCGAATCCCGGGATAAATGTACCGGAACCAAGTGTAAGTGCGTAGTCAGTTCCTTTACCGCCGTCAAATGCAACACCATCAACAAATCCTTCGAAATCGATTGTTGTGATATCGCCGTTTGCAGCTGCACGATCCTCAACTGCAACTGTTCTTGCATTCTTATCCTGCTCTTTCTTAACCTCAGCGTCAACTTCCTCGTCTGTTACAGCGATCTCAGACTTCGGAACCTCTACACCCTTGTAATCTCCAAGAGTAACCTCTGGTTTCACAGCTACATCAGCTGTGAAGATAAGAGCTTTACCTGGCTCCATCTGTGTAACATTGATCTCCGGCTGGGAAACGATCTCAAGATCGCACTCGCCAAGAGCTTTTGTATACTCCTGTGGTACAAGAGAATTAACAGCGTCTTCCATGAATACACCCTTGCCATACATGCTCTCGATCATCTTTCTCGGAGCTTTTCCTTTACGGAATCCTGGAAGGCTGATTCTGCTTTTCTGTTTCTGGTAAGCTTTCTCCATTGCTTTGTCTAAATCTTCAGCGGAAACTTCGATGGTAAGCTTCGCCATGTTTTTCTCTAATTTCTCCACCTGTAAACTCATTTTCGTGTTCCTCCTTAATATATATCTCTCTGCATTCTTTCTGCGGTTATAAATGCGCAGGGTTTCCCCCTATTATTACAGTCATTGTAGAAGTATAGCACACCCCAATAAAAAACGCCAGTGTTTTTTATGGTTTTCCCGGTTATTTTTTTGGGGATTTTCCCTGTTATTCCTTGAAAATCAAGGTTTTTCAGAATATTTCCTACTTGTATACTACGGATTCTGCAATCTGCTCTGCTTTTTCCTGACCAAGGAGCTGGGAAATCAGGGAAAGGGCAAAGTCAATTGCAGTTCCAAGTCCACGGCTTGTAGTAATGTTTCCATCAATTACAACCTTTTCTTCAGACTTCACAGCATCTCCAAGACCGTCCATGCAGGCCGGATATGCAGTGGCCTTCTTTCCATGTAAAAGTCCGATTTCTGCAAAAACAGTAGGTGCCGCGCAGATGGCTGCGATCTTACCTCCATTATTATAGAAGCTTTTAACCAGATCGGTAAGTGGCTCGAATCCTCCAAGATAAGTGGTTCCAGGCTGCCCGCCTGGGAGAACCAGCATGTCTGCGTCGGAGAAATCCGCCTCACAGAAGGTGGTATCGGTCAGCATGGTGATTCCATGGGCTGTAGTGATCTGTTTGGTGTTTTTAATCGAAACGGTTGTAATAGTGATTCCTGCTCTTCGCATAAGATCAACTACAGTTAAGCCTTCAATGTCTTCAAAACCGTCGGCGAGGAAGATGTATACTTTTTTGCTCATAGTGGAACCTCCTGATTCATTTTCACAATTATTTACTTATAGTTACTGCTCACTGGTAATATTCCGCGAGATGTTTTTTGTAGGCAAAGCTCACATTTTCTTTCCTTTATCAGCAGCTCCCTGCAATGCTTCAAACACAGCACTGCGGAAACCATTTTTTTCCAGGATACGCACACCCTCAATGGTCGTTCCTGCCGGGGAGCATACCATATCCTTCAGTTCTCCCGGATGCATACCTGTCTCCAGAAGCAGCTTCGCACTTCCAAGTACAGCCTGGGCAGCAAACTGATAGGCCTGTTTTCTTGGCATTCCCTGTGCCACAGCGGCATCTGCCATTGCTTCAATAAACATAAATACATAAGCCGGAGAGCACCCACTGACTGCGCTAACTGCGTCCATCAATCTTTCAGGTACCACCTCTGTGCGACCGAAGCTGTTTGTAATGGCAAGAATCTGATCCAGATCCTCTTCTGTTACCCGATCATTGACACAGGCACCTGTCATTCCTGCCCCTACCTGCGCCGGGGTATTCGGCATAAGACGTACCACCTTTAACGGCTGCTCACATTTTTCTTCCAGCCATGCAAGAGTTTTACCGGGCGCAATTCCTACGATCATATGCTGTGGTGTCAGGAAACTTTTAATTTCACCGATTACCTCCTCATAGAATTGAGGCTTTACTGCTAATATAACAATATTTGCATTTTTCACAACTTCACAATTATCCAGAGTTGTCACAACTCCAAGTTTTTCCCGACTTCTTCTGCTTCCTTCTTCTGTGAGATTTGAAACAATAATCTCATTTTTTTCAAACACACCATTTTTCAGGATTCCACCGATCATTGCAGAACCCATATTTCCACATCCGATAAATCCGATTTTCATATCTTCTGCTCCTTTCATGTAGGTCGTTGTTTAGAGCGTGTTTGAAAAAGGCTTTCTGCAAGATGTGCATCACGATTTGTGGGAGATTTTGCCCGGATGAGGGCGCCGTAGCGGGCTACGGCAACCGAATTCGGGCAAAATATACCGCAAAGTGGGGCGTGCAGATTGCGGGAATGATTTTTCAAACAGGCTCTAGTTAAGGTTCATTATAAAATAAAAATTTTATCTCTTTTTCCCTTTACTTAAGGTACTGTTGTGATACTCTGTGGAATACGTCACATCCTCCCCGAACCACTTTGGCGGCTGGTAAGCGTGGGCGGCTTCTTCGGTGGGGAATTCCACTTCTGCCAGGAGAAGACCTTCGTAGGGGGCTTTGAATACGTCCAGTTCAATGGATAAACCGTCTTTCTCAGGAATCACATAACGTACCTTGGAGATCACGATTCCGTCTGCTTTTGATTTTAAGTGCTCATAGGCTTCTTTTGTCAGCGGCAGATTGTATTCCTCCCTTGCCAGAAGTCCCTTTGATTTATAAGTCAGATAGTAATTGTCATTGGATTTGCGGATCCGCACTACCGGCTCTGTGCACAGATAGCCCTGCTCAATTGCCTTGCTTGGATACTGTTCCAGGTTCTCCGGAAGGTTTTCTCTCTTAACAAGAAACTTTCTCTCAATTTCCAACTTAGTTTCCTCCTCATATTTTTTTATGAAAAGTACAAACTTTTCAGCTCTCCGTATATACAAAATTGAGGGCAAACACCCTTGCCCTCAATTTTACTCTTCTACCTTTTTTTATGCAACAACTGATTAAATATTAAATTTATTCCATTTTCTCTTCCACCAGATCCGGGGTCCAGTTTTTCCTTCCGAATCTGGTCGCCAGAGTCAGCATCTCCTTCTGCAATTCTTTGCTGAACTGTCCTTCTTTCAGGCGCCACTTCCAGTTTGTTCCCAGAGTGGATGGCTGATTAATGCGGGCTGAATTATCAAGCTGCAGATAATCCTGAATCGGAATAATACATCTTCCGGCTACACTTCCCATAACCAGACGGATCATATTCCGGCAGATGCCTTTCTCATCATCGTGGAAGTTCCACAGATATTCCCGAACCATATGACGCTCCTCAGGGGTAATATCCCCATACCAGCCAAGCAGTGTCTCATTGTCGTGGGTTCCGGTATAAACCACACAGTTATTTGTGTAGTTATGAGGCAGATAATCACTGGCATTTCCTGTATCCCGCTCATCAAAGGCAAACTCGATTACCTTCATGTTTGGATAACCACTCTCCTCCACAAGGCGCTTCACAGAATCAGTCATGAAACCAAGGTCCTCAGCAATAATATCCTTGTGTCCCAACCGATAGGAAACGGTACGGAAAAGATCCATTCCAGGTCCTTTTTCCCACCAGCCGCGTTTTGCATCCTTATCACCATATGGAATCGCATAATATTCATCAAATCCACGGAAATGATCAATGCGGACAACATCATACATATTAAAGCAATGTGCCAGACGTTTGATCCACCACTCGAATCCGGTATTTTTATGCACATCCCATCTGTACAGCGGATTCCCCCACAACTGTCCTGTAGCAGAAAATCCATCTGGCGGACATCCGGCTACCTGTGTAGGCTCGTTATTTTCATCCAGTTTGAAAAGTCCTGGATTTGCCCAGGTATCTGCGCTGTCCATGGCAACATAGATCGGAATATCTCCGATAATACGAATTCCTCTTCTGTTTGCATACGCTTTCAGTTTCGCCCACTGTTCATAAAATTTGAACTGCATATACTCCTGGAATTCAATTTCAAAATACAGTTCTTTTCTGTAATAATCCAAAGCATTGTTCCAACGAAGGCGAATATCCTCCGCCCATTCTGTCCACGGAATTCCCTCAAAACGATCCTTCACCGCCATAAAAAGTGCATAATCGCCAAGCCAATGCGCCTGCTCCTGCTGGAATCTTACAAAGTCAGGATTTTTGGAAATATCGCTTCTCTCATAGGCTTTACGAAGAAGTTTGTATCGTCCTTTGTAAATTTTCTCATAATCCACATCATCTTCTCTTGAACCGAAATCCACAGCATCACACTCTTTTTCCGTAAGCACTCCCTCTTCGATCAGGTCTTCCAGACTGATAAAATAAGGATTTCCTGCAAAGGTGGAAAAAGACTGATAAGGTGAATCACCGTAGCTGGTTGGTCCAAGGGGCAGAATCTGCCAACAGCCCTGTCCAGCTGCCTTCAACTGATCCACAAACTCATAGGCACTTTTTGAAAAACATCCAATTCCGTATTTTGAAGGCAGGCTGCTGATTGGAAGCAGCACGCCACATTCTCTCTGATTTCCCATTTTTTCCTCCCTGTTCAAAAGCATCAAACTTTAGCATATATTGTTACACTTATCACAGTGTAACATACATGTTTATATCATGCCACAATTCATGTCCTTAAATCAATATCATTTTTTCAAGAAATATGGTATTTTTTTCTAATAATTGTGATATTTATTTTTATTCTTCACCAGACAGGACACAGAACCGGTCAGTCCCAGAGCTTCTGCCATATACGTTTTCTCTCCTTTTTGCTTTCCCGATCTGTAAAGCAGCACAAAAAATCCGAAATCGGACCTTTTTTAATAGATTTAGTCCGATTTCGGATTATGATCAAGACATAGAAACAAACTGCTTACATGCATTCAGCTTAGATTTAGCAAACCAAATTTTATACATGTAAGCTATATTGTACCTTTCGCTTATTTAATAAATAGTTATTTAATAGCAGGCAATTTTACGCTGTTCGACTTCCTCTTGTACCAGCCATTCTGGTACTGGTATCAAATTCACGAAGTCTCCGTTTGGATTCCTCGCTTAAATTTCTCGGTACCTGAACCTGGACGGTTACGTACAGATCACCGTAGACTCCAGCTTTTCCCATTGCCTGGATACCTTTTCCTTTCAGACGGATCTTGCTGCCAGACTGTGTGCCTTCCGGGATACGGCACATTACCTGGCCATTCAGGGTCTGGACTTTTGCCTCACCGCCCAGAGCAGCTGTGATGAACGGCACATTTACGGTGGTGTAAACGTCGGTGCCTTTTCGCTCAAAGCCAGGGCGCTCGCCTACATGAACCTTCAGAAGAAGATCCCCTGCGGGAGCACCTCCGTAACCTGGATTTCCTTTGCCTCTCAGACGGATACTCTTGCCGTTGTCAATTCCGGCAGGAATGTGAACTTTCAGAGTCTGTTTGCCACTGCCGTCTGCACCAGAAAGATTAATCAGCTTGTCGCAACCAAATGCTGCCTCGTTGAAGCTGATGGAAATTTCTGCGTTCAGGTCCTGGCCTTTCTGCTGGTGACTGCCACTAAAGCCGCTATTGCAGCTGTTTCCAAAGCCATCTCCATAACCGGTACCATCAAAACCTCCACTGCCGAAACTACCATTAAATCCGCTTCTAAAAGAGCCGTTTTCAAAACCAGAGTGACCAAAACCGCTTCCTCCAAATCCGTGTGCGGAACCAGCCTTTCCAGAATTGCTTCCTCCTCCGAAGCCTCCTCCAAACAGATTCTTCAGAATATCGTCCATGTCACCACCTTCGAAATGAAATTCCTGATAGCTGCCATCCGGACTTCTGTAAGCACCGCTATGACTATTTCCAAAACCGCCAAAGCCACTGAATCCAGAGCCGTCAAAGCCGCCGTTTCTATTAAAGCCACCTTCACCATATCCGGCACCGCCAGCACCTTCTTCAAATGCTGCATGACCGAACTGATCATAGAGTTTTTTCTTCTCAGAGTCACTGAGCACATTATATGCTTCTGTGACTTCCTTAAACTTTTCTTCAGCATCCGGATTTCCCGCGTTTGAATCCGGATGGTATTTCTTTGCCATCTTACGATAAGCTTTCTTTATAGCATCTTTATCCGCGCTGCGACTGATTCCCAGCACTTCATAATAATCTCTCTTTGCTCCCATACTGGTCACCTCTGACTCCTCATATTGCGAAATAAATTCATTACTGCCCACAGCTTTCATCCATATACTTTGTAATATATTTTCTGAATACAGTAATGTCAATTTATTGTAACTATTCAGTATCTACAAATTCCCCGGAATCTCTTCCGGGGAATGCTGTTGTCCATCTCCCGAACATCCACGGGAAATAACTTTTATTTTTGTTCTATTTGTAATATAACATTCATTCTTTTAAAAGTCAAGGTATGGAACATAATTTCATATTTTTTTCACATTAGGCTTTTTCAAACAGGCTTTAGAGTATTTTCAAGGTTACTGTTCACTGGTAACATTCCGCGAGGTGTTTTTTGTGAACAAAGTTCACAAAAAACCCGAGAATTGCGGCGCGAAATCATGCGAATGCATGATTTCTGTGCATCGCGAAGCGAGTTACTGGTCACGGAGTGAACAGTAACTTTTCAAGTCATATTTCATCTTCTTAAAATGCGTTTTCTATGGTATAATAATGATACTTTACTATTTTCAGGAGATCTAAAATGAAAAAGAAACAATTAAATCTCACCTCCGGTCCTATTTTACGGACTTTGTCTGAGCTGGCACTGCCAATCATGGCTTCTTCCTTCCTGTCTACCGCCTACAACATTACAGATATGGCATGGATAGGAATGCTGGGCTCTAAAGCAGTGGCGGGTGTGGGCGTGGGAGGTATGTACGTCTGGCTCTCCCAGGGACTTTCTTCCCTGGCAAGAATGGGAGGACAGGTAAACATGGCGCATTCCCTTGGAAGAGGTGACCAGAAGACTGCCGCAGGCTTTGCACAGGCGGCTCTGCAGCTTACTATACTCTTCTCTCTTTTTGTTACCTTGATCAGTATGTTATTTACTAATCCGCTGCTGCATTTTTTTGCATTAAATGATGCAGCGACTTACAACAGTGCCAGAATTTATATGCGGATTACCTGCGGGCTGATCCTGTTTTCCTTCCTTTCCCAGGTGCTGACAGGTCTTTTCACAGCCCAGGGCGATTCCAAAACACCGCTGAAAGCAAACTTCTTTGGCCTGATACTGAATATGATCCTTGATCCGCTTCTTGTTCTTGGTGTAGGACCATTTCCCAGATTAGAAGTTGTAGGAGCAGCAGTTGCAACTGTTACCGCACAGATTATAGTTCTTCTGATCCTTGTTGCAGAAATTCTCCGTGACCACGGTGAAGCCAATGTACTACACAAAATCCGTCTGCTTTCACGACCGGATATTGCCTGTTTAAAAGGTGTCTTTCGCATTGGAACCCCCACTGCACTTCAGGGAAGCCTTTACTGTATCATCTCCATGATACTCACCCGAATGGTTTCCGGATTCGGGGACGGTGCTATTGCCGTACAGCGTGTAGGCGGACAGATTGAGTCCCTTTCCTGGAACACAGCTGATGGTTTTGGCTCCGCCCTGAACGCTTTCATGGGGCAGAACTACGGAGCAGGAAAAAAAGACCGAATCAAATCAGGATACCATATTTCCATTCGGCTTCTGATATGCTGGGCTGCACTGATCACTATTGCCTTTGTATTTTTCCCGCGGCAGATTTCTGTGCTCTTTTTCCACGAGGAGGAAGTTATCCGTCTTTCCGTTGATTACCTGCGAATCATCGGATTTTCCGAAATTTTTCTCAGCGTGGAAATGATGACTGTGGGTGCCCTGTCTGGTCTTGGACGTACACAGCTTTGCAGTCTGATCAGCGTTGGCCTGACTGTTATACGAATCCCCCTTGCACTGGTTCTGTCAAACACTGCACTGGGACTGAATGGAATCTGGTGGGCACTGACACTTTCCACCGTTTCAAAGGGAATTATTTTTTATTTTGTGTTCCAGTATATTTGCGAACATAGTTTGTTAAGAACTACAAATAGATAAAAAAGATCCGACAGATGGTATTTTCATACCTGTTCTGTCGGATTTTTTTATAATTAAGTTTTACACTTCTGAAATTATTTTTCAGAAACAACCACCTTCATTGCATTCTTTTTCTCTCTGCTCAGGAAACAGGATACGATTTCCAGCACCAGCATGATAACCATAACCACCGCTGTCACAATAATATAACCGATCACACCAGAAGAACCGAACATGGAAATTCCGTTCAAGGCATCTGCAAAAGTGTTGATACTGTTTACGATCATTTTTCCAATGGAAAGTGTAATAAACACAACTGCAATCAGATTGAAAATATCCGCAATCACATAATCTGCAAATACGTAAATCCCACAGCACATAATGGCCAGTACAAGATAAAAATCAACAGCTTTATTAAACTCATTTACACGGTTTGCGTTGATACTGTAATAAATAATGCAGAACAGGCCGAGCAGAATATTTAATGCATTAAAAATGCCGCTGATTCTTTTTCCTAATATCTTATCTTTGATATTCATTATGCATTTTCTCCTCTCTTTTTACTCCAAACCAGCATTTCCAGATAGTAAAGTACAATAAACAGTATAGTAATTGTTCCAAATCCAATTGTTGCCGCTTTCAAAGCTGTTTTCCACCATGGAGTAATATGTACTACATGAGAGGTTTCATCCAGTCCATTAATCAGGATAGAATGAACCTGTGCATAAACATTGTGCTTGGTTGCATTACGCAGAGTCTGAAGCATGTAACCGTCACCATTTTCGATGGCTTCCGTAACCATGTCTTTACTGAGCACTACAGAAGAATCATCGGAAGCTCCGAATCCTGCCATATCCCAGCACCAGTAGTCAAGTCCTGCTGTAATGTTAGAAGTATAATGTTTCTTGTAATCCATATTTACAACCGCATCAGAAGTAACATGTCCTTTGTAAGCCCATTCTCCTCTCATAACAGTTGTAAGAAGTGCTGAGGAACTTCCGCAGTAAGTGCAGCCGATTCTGTTAAATGCTGTCATACAACCCATTGCGCCGCCTTTTGTATAGGCTCCCTCAAAAGCTCGCAGATACTGCTCACGAAGAGCCTGTTCATTGGTAAAGGTTGCCGCACTCTCACGATGTGCTTCCTGGTCGTTTACAACCATGTGTTTATAGCCAAGGATAATTCCATATTTCTGAACGTTTTCAGCAACAACAGTTCCTACCAGATATCCCATGTTTCCATCTTCAGAATAGTAAGCAGAAGCTCGTCCGTTAAACTGTGTACGATGGCAGTTCGGGCCGCCAGACCAGATTTCTGTTGCGCCCATAAAATAAGCTTCATTTGCAGTCATGCTGCTTCGTTTCGCAACATCATCTTTATTCCAGGTGCAGGTCATAACAACGGTGGAAGGCCATACAATACCGGATTTTCCAGTAAGTTTGAAAGTTACCTGCTCCAAACAGTCCATATCATCCCCACGGTAGGTAGACGGCATTGCAATACTCTCAACTAGTACAGAACCGTTCTGGTCAGGGAGAATAGAAGCCATTTCTTCTACCGTGAGCTGGTCAAGGAATTTATCCCATGTGGCATCGTCATCGTAATCTACATCTTTCATTGCAACAAAGTTAATGCCAGCATCTACTCCCTGGGTAAAATCATCTACAGATGGTGCATCTTCTGGTTCTGTATAAAGATCACCATTTAAAGTTTTCATCATATCCTCAGTTGCAGTTACAGAAACCTGCTCTGCTGGATATGTTCCCTCCCAGTCACTTCTGGAAAGATAAGTTACAGTGTCTGTTCCAAGGTTATTTAAATTGGCATCGTCGAACTGGTTTGTTACTTCCATATCAGAATAGCGGGACATTTTATAGGACTCTGTATCCAGTTTTGCATTGTTCCAGGAGTATGCTTTCTCTGCATCTCCTTTAGCCTTCTCGCCCAATGCATCTGTCATTCCCTTGGCACCTTTTGCAGCAAGAATATTGTTCAGGGCATCGTGTGCATCATCGCCGATGGCAAAGTAATAATCGCCTTCGCTTAAAATATAGCCTTTGGCATTGGTGTAATCGTAGCTTGCAAGGAGATATCTTTCTACTGGAATTTCCAGTGTCTCAGAAGCACCTGGCGCCAGGATATCTGTCTTATCAAAGCCCACAACCTGGACTGCAGATTTCTCCACATTGTTCTCTTTTTCATAATCCCCATATGGGGTCTGTGCATAGACTTCTGCAACAGATTTTCCAGCTACATCACCAGTATTTGTCACGGTAACTTTTACGTTGTAAGTATCTGTTGTTTCGTCATACTCTACACCATCAAGGGTCTGGGAAAAGGTTGTGTAGGAAAGTCCATAGCCAAATGGATAAGCGATTTCGTCATTATAATTCCATGCTTTTCCAGTTGAGGAACCAACTATACTGTCTGCATTTCCGTTTCCAAGTACGGTATCCTCATAACGGGTTTCATAATATTTATATCCTACATAAATATCCTCTGCATAGATCAGATAGTTGGAAACATACTGATCGCTGTCTGAACAATATTCCAGAACCTCATCCAGATTCGCCCACTCTGGCGTATTTTTCATCTGTGCATAGGTGATAGCCGGAGCTGACAGGGAATTTTTCGCATAGGTATCAACCAGTTTTCCAGATGGGTTCGCCTCTCCTTGAAGCAGATTTACAACACCTGTAAATCCAACAATACCAGGGGAACCAATCCATAGGCATGCATCCACATCATAATCATCCAGGTCTCCAAGCTCCATAGCCCAGTTAGAATTTACAAGAAGAATAATTTTCTTAAATACGCCCTGCTCTTTCTGTTCTTTCAGCATATTCAAAAGATCTTTTTCGTCCTGATGAAGAGCCAGCTGACTGATTCCCTCTGGATCTTCAAGAAGAAGGTCACAATCCTCACTTGCCTGTCTTGTAAGCATAACAACAGCTGCATCATTATACTGATCCTGCCAGCTATTTTTCAGATTTTCTGTGTAAAAATCTGCTGGTGCTTCTCCAATCTGCGGATCGTCAACAGATTTTACACGCATATAACCGCTCTCCTGATAAGCCTTTACCATTGTCTGATTAACATCATAAACGGACTCCATTGCTCCAAGATAAGTTACCAGTTCCTGGGTAGAATTAGCCGTAGAATGATAACTGTAAAAAGGTCCTGAGTAGGATTGCGGACCGCCAAAACCTGTACTTCCAGCTACACTTTCCGTACTCTCAATAGAATTTTGTCCAAAAAGTGTAATGCTGCTTCCAGCCGCCAGTGGAAGTGCATTGTTGTCATTTTTCAAAAGAACAGAACCTTCTTCCTGTTCTGCAACTGCCTGTGCTGCCGCATCATCCTCCAGCTGCTGCAGCTTATCTCCATCATAAATATCAGTTCCATAATCGCTTTTATAATAATCTGTATCAACATCTAAGCCTTCATCCGAAACTGTCTTTGTAGTTTCAATGCCAAGCACTGTGTTTAGTCTGCCCTCATAGGCCTCTGCCACAGGAGTTCCTATGGACACAACTGTAAGCAGACAAGCTGAAACAGCACCCAGACCACGGGTGATTTCCTTCTTGATTTTCATATGTTTCCTCCCATTTGATCAACAATAAATATTGTTTTTTGCTTTTTATGACCGCGCGTTCATCATGGTCAGGAGCTTAACACATACTCAAAAAGGATATTTTAAGATTTCGTAACAGGCATTCCAGATTTCGTAATTTGCACTTTATTTTGCGACAGGTATAATAATCGTCAGGCTGAACATGTGATTTTCCGCTGTAATATCCATACTTCCATTATATTTTTCCACACATTTTCGCACACTTTTCAACCCATATCCGTGACCATCATGTGCATTTTTTGTAGTCACAGGAAGCCCTTCTGAAAAGTTTATTTTCTCGTTTTCCATATAATTCTGTATCTGAATAAGGAGCAGATTTCCCTTGGTCCAAATAGATGTGGAAATCACTTTTTTCTCTTCGTCAGAAACCATAAGTACACTCTCAATTGCGTTGTCAATTACATTTCCAAGAATAGTATATAAATCCACAGCAGATATAAAATCCATTTTCTTCCCGTCTGCCACACAGGTTAATTCTATGTTATTTTTCATGCATACCAGTCTTTTCTGGGACAGCAAAGTATCCAGAACTTTACTTCCGGTTTCCACTTGGGAATCATAAGACTGGATAGTTTTACACACCTGATCATAGTATGCTTTTTGCTGTTCTTCATCTGAGAAAAGCTTCAGTGGCTCCAGCTGTTTTTTTAGATCATGGCAGATCAGATTGATCCGCTCCACATCATCCTGTCTCAGCCGGAACAATTCCTTTTGTTTCAGCCGAACCTGTTTTTCCAGATCCTGCTCTCTCTGTTTATTCAATTTATTTTTGTAATCCATCTGTTCCCATAATACAAACAGACAACAAATCAGATCGTATGCTTTACATAGGTAATAGAGATTATTTTCTTCTGCATTAAACATGGTATCCGATGCAATACTAAGCCCCAGAGCGAGCATGATAATAAGGAAAAACGACATCATAGAGAAACGAATATCCACATCATAATGTCCATTTTCAGGTAATTTTCTTCCGATAAACCAGTACAGCAAAAGTGCAATGCACACTGCACACACAATATATGCCGGTGCATAAACCGGTATTCCATGAACTGGTCGAAACAAAATCAGATATACACAATAGCTGATATGCTGTACTGCATAGGCACATGTAACGCTATACAAAGCCTCTTTCCAGGAAATTTCGTATGCAAAATAACTGCTGAATACAAACAAGGTAAACTGCATGATGTATGTAAAAAGCCCATGAGAAAAGGGCGCAGAACAACATACGGATATCAGAAAGCCAAGGACAATTCGCCATGCAAAGTGTTTTCTTTTCTGAATGCCAATTGAAAATAACAGTATGATTGGGAACACGTTGATTGAAAAAAATGCATGTCCTATGTATATGGGAATTTGGGATAAAATTTCTGATACCATCAGCGCAGCCCTCCTTTGTAATAATCAAGTAATGCCTGTTTTACCTCTTTTTTCTTCGATCGGCTGACTTTTAATTCTGTTTTATCATTCAAGGTTATAATATCCTTTTGAAAATCTGTGACGTATTTCATGTTAATGCAAAAGGAACTGCTGCAGCATATAAAATGATAGTCTGCCAATTTTGCCGCAAATTCTTTCAGGGTAGAAAGAAGCTGATATTCTTCATCTACCGTAAAAATATGCAGCCAGTGATCACGAATCTCCACATAAACAATCTCATCGGAGGACACTTTTTTCATCCCGTCTTTGTATTCCAACAGAATATTAACAGACTCCTGGCCTTTCACAGACTTCAGGGCTTTTTCCAGTTTCATAGAAAAAGAAAAATATTTTATAGGCTTCAGGACAAAGTCCAAGGCACCCACTTCGTAACCATTGATTGCATATTGCGCCATGTTGGTTATAAATATAATCAGCACTCTTTGATCCCTTTTTCGGATTTCTCTGGCAGCATCCATACCATTCATTTTTGGCATTTCAATGTCCAGTAAAAGAACATCATATATGGGTTCGTATTTAAATACCAATTCATTTCCATCTTGAAAAAAAGACGCCTGGATATCTATATTTGTTTCTTTTTTGTAACGCTCAATATATTCGGAAATTGTCTTCTGGAATGAGGGATCATCCTCTGCTATTCCAATTCTGAACATCCTATTGTTCTCCTTTTCCCTGATATAAGTAATTCTAAAAACAGCAATATTCACTCAAACTGCTTCAGATATTCCCCCACCGACCGTGTCATTTCTTTTGAAAAATCGGAATTATATTTTCTTTTGCAGAAGGCTTTGCACCAGTCTTCGAAGGTGGAATTTTTGTATTGGTGACTCAACATTTCGCGAAGTTCAGTGTCGTCCATACTGCGGTAGGTATTCTCATGGACAATATGTTCCTGTGCACATCTCTGGGGTTTAGGGCGATTCTTTTGCTGCTGGGTGGGCCAGCCAAATACCAGCATAACAGCTGGAAAAACATAATCAGGCAGGTTCAGAAGTCTTCTTTGTTTCTCATAATTTTCCATAATATCACCAATGTAGCAGGAACCGATACCAAAGCTCTCCGCTGCCACAACTGCATTTTGTGCGGCAATTGCCGTGTCTGTCACCGCAAGCATAAGGTCTCCTATACCTGGTTTTCTTGGCTCACAGCCAGCTTCCAGATATGCATCATACCACTTCTTGCAGTCAGCACAGAATACCAGTACCATAGGTGCTTTCGCAATAAATGGCTGGTAGTCGCAGGTCTCAGATAAAGCCTTTTTCAATTCTTCATCTGTAATGTCCAAAATAGTATAAAGTTGCTGACAACCTGCTGTAGGCGCCTGGGCTGCGGCTTCAAGGATGACCTTCTTCATCTCCTGCGGAATGGACTTTTCTTCGTATACGCGCATGGATTTTCTATTATATAAACTTTTTATAATTTCATTCATTTTAAATTTCTCCCTTTTCCTCTAAACAGCTATCATCGAATGACATAACCGTATAAAAATTATCTTTCTTCGATTTTTCTTACAAAAAAACAGATATTCCCAATAATAATACCGAGAAATATCTGTTTTTTCAAGTCAATATGGAGTCCACAATTTAAGCAGTCTGTGCGCTGTCTTTCATCATCCTGTAATAGCAAGGGATCAGAAGTGCACACGCACCGAACTAAGCCAGTGGACTGGCAATACAGACAGCCGTATAGCCATTCTTCAAAAAAAAAACGATTCGGGTATTGTCATTTCTGATACAGATATTGACATTTTTTTAAGAAGTATTACAAAGTAATTTCCTGATCACGTAAAAAAGCCCTCGGATGCCAGAAACATTCGAGGACTTCTTCTTTTATTTTTATATTTAAACTTGTTGGGTTTGGTTAAATTGCTAACAAATTCTTAATTGCTTCCATATACACTTCCACAGCCTCTTCCATCTCGGAAACAAGAATGAACTCATCTGCACCGTGAATACGATAATCCACACCCAGCTTTTCCGGACCAAATGCAATAATATTTTTCAGAGATTTGGCATAGGTACCACCGCCAATTACCATTGGTTTGTTCTCCGTGTCGCCAGTCACATCCACATAAGCCTTGTACAGGGCATTTACCAGCGGAGATTCTCTTGGGAAGAACAACGGATTACCGATTTCCCCCACTTCAATACGGCCATTTTCATCTTCCAGATTACCCTCTATACGATTCAGAATATCATCCTTTTTGAAGGTTACAGGTACACGGATGTCGATGGTACAGGAGATCACACCATTCTCTGTTTTTACGATTCCATTGCAGAAGGTCAGCTCACCAAACTCATCGGAAATTTTAAGGCCAACACCGGAGCCATCACAGGCAGTTCCAATGTGCTGATTATAAAATTTAACAAAATCGTCTTCAAAGCCTGCCTTTGCAAGACATTCCATGGTAACACCTGCTGCGTTGATACCAAGTGTCGGGGTGCTGGCATGAGCCGGTACGCCTTTTGCATAAATGGTAATCTGGTTTTCGGCTTCCGTAACTTTATATTCCTGCAGTTTTGTTTCGGAAAGCATCTGCTCCAGTTTCTCCTTAAGACCAGCTTCCGCCGGAATCACAGTGGTACAGTTATCGCATACTGCATTAGAAACAAAGCCACCATTCATGGAGATAATTCTGGTATTTTTGGAATATGCCATCATGGACATATAGCCTTTTTCACCATGAATACATGGGAAATTTGCATCAGGTGTAAAGCCGCAGGATAACTCTTCCTCTACCTCATTATAATGTGCCATACATTTGGAACCGGTCTCCTCATTGCATCCCATGATCAGACGGACTCTTTTGTTCAGTTTCACACCGGAATCCTTTAGAAGTTTCATCGCATAGAGAGCTTCAATTACAGGTCCTTTGTCATCTGTAGTTCCACGTCCGTATACATGGTCGCCATCTCGTGTCAGCTTAAATGGATCGTAGGTCCAGTCACCACCTACAGGTACAATATCAAGATGACCTGCAATACCTACGATTTCCTCGCCTTCTCCCATTTCGGCGTAACCACAGTAATTATCAAGATTTACGGTTTTAAAACCAAGCTCTCTGGCAATTTCAAGCCCGATCTCAAGTGCCTCTGCCGGTCCTTCTCCGAAAGGTTTCCCCTCTGACGGGGTGCCAAGCTGGGAATCAACGGCAACCAGCTTTCCAAGATTTTCAAGCATTTCCTCAGATAATGCATGGATCTGTTCTCTTGTATTCATAGATGTTATATTTCCTCCAAATTCTATTTTATCTGTGCAGAGCATTTCCACCAATTGTAATGACTCTCCCGGGTAACGTCTTTTCACAGCTGCTCCAACAGCTGCTTCTCCACATTTTCAAAGCCAATTCTCTCAATAGTCTCCGCAAAACGTTCTCCCTTTATTCCATTGTCACGGAAGAAAAGAATGGCCTTTTCAATTACATCCAGGGCTTCTTCTTTGGATGTAAAAATCCGGCCAAGGGCTTTTCCCTGAGATACTTTTTTACCCCAGCGTCCACCTATGTATATCTTATAGCCATAAGCGCCGTCCTCAATGGTATGGAACGGACATTTTCCAACACAGCGGCCGCAGTTTTTACATATGTTTTTGTCAATCTGAATCTTCCCATCAACCACCTTTGCCACTTTGTTTGGACAGGCAGCCTCAATGGCACATTTCTTGCAGCCTTTACATACATCTGCATTGACGTTTGGAATTCTCTGTCCAATAATTCCTACATCATTCAGGTCTGGTTTCACACAGTTGTTTGGACAGCCCCCCACAGCAATCTTAAATTTATGTGGAAGTGCAACCTCCCTGTAACCTTCATAAAAACGTCTGTAAATTTCTTCTGATACTGCGTAGGAATCCAGAAGTCCATACTGACAGGTGGTTCCTTTGCAGGACACTACAGGACGTACCTTAGCCCCTGTTCCACCTGTTACCAGGCCTTCTTTCGCTATAAATTTCTGAAATTCTTCAATCTTGTCATAAGGAATTCCTGGGATTTCCACAGAGAGTCTGGTGGTATACAAAAGCTCACCGTTTCCGAATTTTTCTGCTGCATCTGCCATACAGCGATGCTGTGCTGCAGTTACTTTTCCATTTGTCGTGAGAACTCTTGCAGAAAACAGATCGGTTCCTCTGTTATTCAGAAAGCCCATTCCTTTTACTCTTTTTTCATCCTCCGGGCTGATTGTTAATGCTGACATTTTTGATACCTCATTTCCTGTTACTATTCACTGATAATTTTTTCATCTGTGAATTCTATTATAGCACCTGAATTGGTGTTTGAAAAACGTTTTTCTCTGTGGTATTCTATAAGCATATAAATAATACAAACCGGAGGGATAATTTCTATGTTAATTTGTGATTATATTGTAGAATCTATTGACGGCGACTACGCCCATCTGCGCAGGACAGATCTTCCCGAGGAAGAACTGAAGCTGGTAGCAAGAGCGCTTCTGCCATTTGACATTACAGAAGGATGCAGATTACATTATGAAATGATGCAGTATACCATAGTTGACTGATATACTGCATAGTAATTCATTCGATTGTAAAACAACATTCAGGCATTTTCCAGCTCCGCATTAATCGTATCTTCACTGGCTGCCATTGCCTGCAGTGTCATGGTCAGCAATTTTTCCAGTTCCCAGCCAAGCTGCTGCGCACCGCGCTCAATTACTTCGCGGGAGCAGCCTGCTGCGAAGCCTTTACTCTTGTACTTTTTCTTCAGGGATTTCAGTTCCATATCCTTAGTGCTCTTGGACGGACGCATTAATGCTGCTGCCCAGATCAATCCGGTAAGTTCATCTGCTGCAAAAAGCACTTTTTCCATCTCCTGTTCCGGTGCTACATCGATTGTTACACCGCAGCCTACGGTTATTCCATATCCGTGAGATATCACACTGTGTATCACATCTTCGCCTACCCCTGCCTCGCGAAGCATTTCCGGTGCTTTCAGGCAATGCTCTTCCGGATAAAGCTCGAAATCAATGTCGTGAAGAAGCCCTACGATTCCCCAGTATTCAGCATCCTCTCCATATCCCAGTTCGTTTGCATACCATTTCATGACCGCTTCCACAGTCAGTGCATGCTGGATATGAAATGGATCCTTGTTGTATTTTTTTAATAATGAAAAAGCATCGTCTCTTGTGATTGTTTCCATTGTTGTCACTCCTCGTATGTCTTTCTATACTCTGCTTACCACATAAGCATGTTCATGATTTGGAATAAAAGAAAAACCTTGCAAATACTATACATCGTTCTTTATTTATATACAACCATTTTGAGGAAAGTGATAATTTTAATTCCCTGATAACAATTTTTTCCAGGGTTCGTATTCTTTCATATAAGCAAACTCTTCTGCGTTTCTGAAGCCTTCCAGCAATTCTTTTTTCATTTCTTCCGTATATGGATTTTCAACTTCCTGGAATTTCATATGTTTGTATAATTGGGATTCCTGAAAATCACATATGGTATCCACATTGTTCAGCAATTGCTTTGCAACCTGGAAAGTACCCTCCACATTGTTCTCTGCGGTCACAACATTCAACATTGCTGCACATTCATTGTATTTTCCCATATCAAATCCTGAAGCTAATGTACACATTTTCTCTGCCAGAAACCTTGCGTATCCATGATCTTTTTCCTCAAGAGCCTTAGTAATCATGATTCCAAAAGCCAAATTCAAGGTGGTATACTCTGAAAAAACAGCCTTTTCCAGCATCTCAAATGCCTCTTCTTTTTTTCCCCTGCTTCATATATAATTGTCCCTGCTTCACCTTTTTCATGGGATCATAATCGGAAAAATAGTTTAAATATTTTTCTGCCATTTCATAATTCTTTTTTCGCAAATAAAAGCCAAACAGGGAATCAGCTGCATAGTGCTGAATTTTTTCATCTTTATCACTCAGCGCCATTTCGTACCAGGAATTGATCTGCTCATCGTACCTATCCGGATTCTCGCACATGCCAATGATCCGGCGCGAATCAAGCATTACCGCAATTTGCCAGATCAGCAAATTGCAGTTTGAATATTCTTTTATGGTATTTACAGCCCACTGATAAGTCTTCTCAAAGCCTTCCTCAGAAAACATTTTGTCCATTTTGTGGATCATCTCTTCGATTTCAAGGTCAGTCAGATTTTCGCGAAAAGACAACAGGGTATCAAGGGAAATATGCAGTAATCTTGCAATAGGAGCTAACAATTCAATATCAGGATTGGAGTTCCCCGTCTCCCTTAATTAAAGATATTGTTGGGTAAAAAAGAAAGGTCAGTCGATTTTGCCGATGAAGCGGTAGTAGATTTCTACTTCCTGCTCACGGCTTCCGTCCTCGCCCTTGACAGCTTCGTGGACGGTTATTTTTTCAATTAGAGTGTTCAGAAGTTCGGCGGTCAGCTCCACAGGGTTGACATACTGTTTCATCAGGGCAATCCACTTTTCAGCATCCGCTGCGGTCTGTACGGCGGCTTCCATCGTTTCGTGAAGCTGTCTTATTTTTGTTTCAAGCTCCTTTTGCTCGTTCTGGTACTTCTCGGACAGCATATTGAAGTTATACTCGGTTATGCGTCCGGCAGACCAGTCCTCATACATTTTAGCAAACAGCCCGTCAACCTCGGCTTTACGCTTCTCTGCCTTTTTCAGCTCCGCAGCCTGCTTTTTCTTCGCAGAGTTTCTTTCCCTGTCGCTGGCATTGAGCAGGCGTTTCAGCAGCTTGTCCTCGTCTTTCTGTGCCAGCATAGACCAGTATTGCAGTCTTGCAAGCACATAGGCATACAGTACATCATAGCGGATATAGTGCATGGAACACTGGCGTAATCCCTGCCCGTTCTTGCTGCAATGGTAGTACCCGTATGGGTTCTTATTCTGCTTGTTTTCCCCATAGGCTAAAGACCATCCGCAGTCTGCACATTTTATCAATCCTGCGAAAATCTGTGTCGTACCGTTTCTGCGTTTCCTGCGTCTGCTTGCAATCAGCTCCTGAACTTTTTGGAACACTTCTTCAGAAATGATGGCTTCGTGGGTATTTTCCACACGATACCATTCTTCCTGCGGCTTCCGCACCTTTTTCTTGTTCTTGAATGAAATGTTGCTCTGCTTGTTGTGAATGCTGTGACCGATGTAGGTTTCCTCTTTCAAAATGCTCTTGACCTGTGCTATCGTCCACGCATAGGCTTTTTCTGCGGGCGCACCGGCGTAGATATTGGCGAAAGTCCCGTATCTTTCATAGTTCAGCCAGCCGGGGGTAGGTACTTTTTCCTCCACCAGAATCCGTGTAATGCTGGCGGCTCCACGCCCGTGTACAGCAAGGTCAAAAATCTTCTCTACAATCCAGCGTGTTTCCGGGTCGATCAGAAGATGACCTTTTTTGTCCGGGTCTTTTACATAGCCCAGCGGTGCATAGGCTCCATAGTGTGCGCCATTGGCAAATCTTGTGTGCATGGCAGCCTTGACCTTTTTGCTGGTCTGTCGGGCGTGCATTTCATTCAGGATGTTTAAGAACGGTGCAAGCTCGCTTTCTCCGTTGATGGTGTCCACATTGTCATTGATGGCAATGTAGCGTACTCCCTTGCTGGGGAAATAGATTTCCGTGTACTGACCGGTCAGGATATAGTTTCTTCCCAGACGGGATAAGTCCTTTGTGACAACGCAGTTGATTTTCCCGTCTTCGATGTCATCAATCATCCTTTGGAAACTTGGACGCTCGAAATTTGTCCCACTCCATCCGTCGTCAATGTACTCGTCTACAACGGTCAGCCCATGCTCTGCGGCATACTGTCTAAGCATCATGCGCTGGGTCTGGATACTGCCGCTTTCCCCCTGTAATTCATCGTCACGGCTCAATCTCAAATATAGTGCAGTGTTATAAATCGTTGTATTGTATGGTTGTTTCACGGTTAAAAATCCTCCTTCTAAAAGAAACAACCCACGCTTATACAATACTCGCTGGTACAAGTATATCATAAGCGTGGGCTGATTGACAGTCGTTATTCCGTATTTTTTCAGGAAGCGGCGGCAGCGTGCTGGATCACATCTTCCAGCAGGCTGTCAAGCGGCTTCCCATCCTGTGCGAAATGCTCCGATACCTTGATACGGACTTTCCCCATGACAAAATACTGGGTGCCGTCTTTTTCGGTAAGCAGGGTGCCGCTGTTTTTGTTATTGCTCTCGTTTTTGCTTTTTGCCATAGGCAGTTACCTCCATAAATGAAATATGCCCGACAAGGGAATGTCAGACAGGTGTACAGCCGCAGACTGTCTCCGTGTCAACCAAACCGTGTCAACCGGCAGAAAAGACTTTGAAAACAATCCATAGGCGCTCTATTATTACTTTTTACTTTTTCTTTGATTTCTTGGTTGACATGGTTGACAAAGGAGAGAAATGCCCCAAATATCAGGCTTTTCCCCGTCAACCGGCTGTCAACCAAAGCGTCAACCAAACTGTCAACCGGTGGCTTTTCAGAATGGAAGTTCCATTTGCCGGGCTTCTTCTTCCGTGATTTCCTGAAAACCGTCCCCCTCCGGCGGAGCTTGGTTGACACGCTCCCAGCCTTTTTGAGAACCGTATTTCTTATACCGCTTCGGGCTTTTGTAGGCTACCCAGCCCTGTATGATGCCGCCCGCAATGCCGGTATTCATAATCTCGCAGATTGCCCGTGTCTCCCAGTCTGCCGGGGAATTTAAGTTCCCCAGCGCTTCCTCATAAAGCTGCTTGGAACATACCCTGTCGCCGGTGTAGTCCTCCAAATAGGCGTAGATCATGCCGGCCTGTGTGTCTTCCTGCATAAAGTCCTGCTGGTGGGCGTTCAGGTATCGGTTCATTTCCATGCTGAATGACAGCTTATACTTCCCACTGCGATAAACCGTCATGGCTTCCGCCCACATCTGTTCGATATACGCCCTCGCCGCCGCTTCATCGTCCAGTATGTGAACCTCCGCCCGTTCCGGGTACACCGTCACGGGGAGAAAGCGCCGGTTGCCGGTGCGGTCACGGGGCAAAAAGTCCTGCCGGTTGGTCGTCCCTCCAAATACACATTGCCGCAGCCGGTCTGCCGGATGTGTCTCATACGGCACTTTGTAGGTTTCTTTCTGGCGGCTTAAGAATGACTTGATTTCCTCAATACTCTTGGCGTTGGCTGTGGCAATCATCTCCGACATCTCGATAATCCAATGCCCTTGCAGCTTGCGGTACACATTTTCATCGTCCAGCTTTTTCAAATCGTCTGAAAACCATTCGTCCCTGCCTGCCAGCAGCCGGAAAAAGGTAGATTTCCCGGCTCCCTGACCACCAACCAGACAGAGCATGACCTCAAACTTGCTCCCCGGTCTGAATACCCGCCGGATGGCTCCCATCAGGAACAGTTTCAAGGCTTCATAGGTGTATTCGTCCGTATCGGCTCCCAGAAAGTGATGCAGGGCGTAACGGATGCGCTCTGTGCCGTCCCATTGCAGGCTGTTCAGGTAATCCCTGACTGGATGGTAGCGGTTTTCATTGGCAACAATCTTGATGGCGCTCTGCACCTTTTTCTCGCTGGTAAGCCCGTAATTTTCTTCCAGATACAAAAGCAGGTAGTTCATGTCCATGTCGGTCAGCGTGGTACTGGTGCGCTCCCAGCCCAGCGGCTTCACAATGTCAATCTGCTCCGTCAAAAGGTTCAGGCGCAGCGCCCCGCGAAACAGAGGGTCACGCTGGAACACCGTCAGGCAGTTTCGGATGCTGTTCTTCACGCCGCCTTTCTGCGTCCCCTCTAATGTTTCCCGGATTTCTGCCGGTGTCTGCGCCGGTTCCATTGTGTCCATCGTCCTTTTGACCGCTTCCTGCGTTTCCGGCGGCAAGCTCTGAAATTCGCTGTTCAAGCCGCAACACCTCCTTTCCCTGTGCGGCGATCAATGCCGCTTTTTCTTCTATTTCTCCGTATAACAAAATATCCAAAAGGTATTCTGTGTAGCTTATCCTCTGCAACGCTTCCACAAAAAGAGGATGCCAGATGGCATCCTGCGGCTGTGGGGCGTGTGCTGTTTTCCAATGCTCCAGCAGGCGCAGATAATCGCATAGCACCCGGAAACAATACCGTTCCGTTTCCTGAAATCTCTGCTCCGCTGATTTTTGTCGGGGCTGTGACCTGTTGTGACGCTTCCTATCTGGCGGCGCATTGCCGGATTTCTCATAGGAAACGCCGAAGTCCTCCGCAAGCCTGACCGCAGCTTCCCGTTTCCCCAATCCATGCAGCAAAGCGGCAAAGTCGATCACATCCCCGGAAGCCCCGCAGCCGAAGCAGTAAAAGCGGCTGTCCACTTTCATGCTGGGCGTGCGGTCATTGTGGAATGGACAGCAGACCATGCCGTTTCTCCCCACCCGGATTCCATAGAATGAAGCAGCCTGCCGGGTGGTAACAGACTGTTTCACCGCTTCAAATACATTCAAATGCTCCCTCCATAAAAATACTGGTAGCGGTAAAGCTGCCGGTTATATCATAGCTCCATCTCATGTTTCTTTCTCTGTACTGCCTGTGGCTGCTCCCTCCGGCGCAGTGCGGTATCTACGGCGTTCTGCACCTGCCGTAGCCGTATGACTTCCTCCCGGAGTGGCTTGTGCTGCGGAGACAGTTCGGCATACTCTGTTTTTAACTGTGCGTATTCCTGTTTCCATGCTTTCAGGGCAATGGGTTTTCCGTCCAGTTTTTCTTTCAAAATACGGCGGGCGGCATAAAACAGCCGTAACTCCGCATCGTGGGATGTTTCAAATTTCTCCCTCTGTTTCTTAAACTTGATATTGTTCAATTCCGTATGAACAGGTTTTAGCCGCTGGTAATTCTCGCCCTCCCGTATCAATTCCTGCAATTCCTTTATCCGGGCAGATTTCTTTTTCATGGAGTCGCTTAACGCTTCAAATTCTTCGTTGACAGAGGAAAGACGCTCCTGCAAATCCTCTAATGTGAGCAGCTTGTTTTCCGTCAGATAATTGACGGCTTCGGCAAACTGCTTTAAGTTTCCGGTTCTGGCTTTATTGCTCCATGCCCCTGCGTTGCGCTGGTTGTAATAAGCGATCAACAGGTCGGCAAGGCTCGGTGTCTGCGGTTTGGAAAGTTCTTCTTTTACCTCTGCCATCCAGACAAACAGGGCTTTGATCTTCTTCCTCACATCCTGCATGAGCCGGTTGGTGGCTTTAATCCAGCGGTTCAGTTCCCCTTTCTCGGTGCGGATGCCCTTTGCTTCCATCTGCCGGACATTAGCTCCCTCGTGGACAGTAGGTATCAGGTCAAGCCCCTGCCGCACATAGGAACGGTGGTCGATACGCACATCCAGCCCTTTTTCCTCAAATTTTGTATTAACGGCAGCCGCCCACTGCTCCCGCCAGTGTTCCAGCGTTTCCGGCTCATGCCAGTCTGTTGTATGGACAGCGTTAAACATATAATCGCCGTTTTTATCCCGGATTCGGTTTCCATCTTCATCAAGAAGATATTCCCGACGCTGTTTTTGTCCCCATGTGCCATCCGGGTTCAAAGGGCGCATGGTTGTCATCACATGAAAATGCGGGTTAGGGATGCCGCCGTCCTCTTTCTCCGGGCTGTGAAAAGCAAGGTCGGCAATCATGCCTTTTGTCACAAACTGCTCCTGTACGAACTTCCTCGCCAGCTCCATGTTTTCTTCCAGCGTCAATTCATTCTGCATGGCAATATCAAAGGAATAGGCAAGCTGTGCTTTTGGATGTTTCTCGCAGTTCTCCACAGCATTCCAGAGGGTCGCCCGGTCAAGATATATTTCCGGCGCATGGGGCGGCAGCATGATTTCCGAAGCGATCACGCCGCCCTTTTTGGTGTAGTCGCTGACTTCTCCATAGTAGCTGCTGTAAAGACGCTCCCCGGCTCGATAGGCTGCGCTGGCAATGGCGCTCTGACCGGCGCTGCGCTTGATCTGTGCGATTGAAAAATGATAAAGTGCTATCCTTAGTCACCGCCTTTCTCCTGCCCGGAAATACGGGCGTGGTTCTCTGTGGCAGACCGGATGAAATGCTCCGCCTGCGGCAGATTCAAAATGCTTTCCATGAGGGAATAAAATTCCGCTTCGGATAGCTCCTTTGTCTGTGGTGCAATGCTCTCAATAGCTGCCCCACGGGTAATCAGCCGGTGCGTCCTCTGTTTCCGGGAACCGCTTTCCAGATACGCCTGCCGGTTTTTCAAACGCTGCATTTTCCGTTTTTCCTGTTCCAGCAGGACAGTGGTTTTTTCATATTCCTGCTTCAACTGTTCCAAAGATTTTTCCATGTTCTCACATCCTTTGCTGATAAGATAAAGAAAGACCATCCGCAGACAGTCCGTGTGTCAGTGCTTCTATAAAACCCGATGAAAAGGGAAAACCGCAGAGCGGATTTCTCTTTGCGGCGGGTACACAGGGGATAGCCGCTTTAGCGGCGCAAGGGGGTGTAGCCACCTTGTCGGAGCGAAGCGAACGCAGACCTCGGATTGCTGATTTTATCAGCGGCAGAGGTAAGCTCCGCAGGACGCACGATACATGGTCTTTAGACTATGTATAGAAGTGCGCCCTTAGTTCCTAAGGGATTTTGCCGTTTCCGGCAGTCTTGTCCTTTTTCTTGGAACGCTTGGAAAGATACTTCGGGCAGTCAACCACAACCGCCCGGAAGCTCTGTTTACATTCGTGCTGGCATTTCCGGCACAGTTCGTTGTAAGTGATACGGCTGCGGTCATTTAAGAAGAAAGACCATTCCAACCGCCGCTTGTTACTCATTCTTGCCATAACCGGCTCCTTTCTCCGTTTCTATCTGATGTACGCAGATAGGCTGTTTTGATGTAGCGTCTCGGTATCATTTTTAAGTTTTTTTCCCTCTGTATGCCCCTTTGGAAAGTGCGGCAGTATTGCAAGTCAGGGAATGATACCTCACGCTTATTTGTCGCTTCCCGGTACGGTTTCGGAGCCTTTTGCCATCCATTCAAAGAAAGCAATTTTGCTGACCTTGATAAGTCTGCCCCTGCGGAACGCTGGAAAGCCGGGTGTGTGTACCAGCTCATAGGCGCTCGCTCTTGAAATTCCCATAATCCGCTGAATGTCCGCCACATCCAGAACCAGCGGTAAATCCTCGTAGCTGTTCAATCTCTTTTTATCGTTCATTCTGTTCCTCCCATAAATCAAATAGGTTAAAATGCTTCCTGTTGCCGTTCTCCCCAAAAGCCGTTTTCCTGCCCCATTCCTGCGGTGTTTCCCTGCATTGGTGCGCCGAATGCGTCACTTCTCCTGCCGGTCATATCCCTTTTGGACGGTCATTCACTTGTCAAGGTACTGTGCGGTACGAAATTACCAACCGCAATCATCATAGCGTACTATCCTTGACAAAACAATGATTCTGCGATACCATGAGTGTAACGGATATAACTGAATTATATAATTACCATAAACAAAGGCAGGGGATAGGGATGGAGAATCAGTTTATACGGCATGAGCCATGTTTTGAGAGGATTTTGTTTGTCCTGACGCTGGACAGGAAGAAAATGAAAGAGCGGATTTTGATTGGGGAAGAACAGCAGATCCGCTTCCGTCTGAACGGGAGCCAAAACGCAGAGGTGCTTTGTGATATGACACGCCCACTGGGAACTTTTTTGATAAACTTTGAGCGTGACACGGACAGAGACTGGAACTTATACGGGCTTTCTCCGCTGCGGCAAGCTCTCCACTCCAACCGATGGAAACAGCCGGAGCTGGAGCAGGCGGCAAGCGAATTTCTTTGGGAGAAATATCTTAGCAACGACCCTCTGAAAATGTATGTGGCGTTCCGTATCTGGAACAGCTATCTGCTTGCCAGAGAACCCCGTGACCGTAACGCTGCCTGTGACCGCTTCATGGATAAAATGAGCAGACTGACCGGGGTATTCCAAAACGAAACCATGAGCTTTGACAGGGAGACAGGAAAACCGAAACAATTTCAAGCTGGCAGCCTTTATTTCAAAGGCGCACCGTCAGAAGATACCCGGCTTGACCTCTGGTTCCCGGACAACCGGCGCACAGAAGAATGTGTGTCTGCCTATGCGTCCCTCTACCCGTTGATTACCTATTATCTGAACAGGCTGAATGACTGGGGGCTTTGCTTCCGGCGGTGCAAGGTCTGTGGAAAATATTTTCTGGCAAAGAGCCAGCGGTATGAGCTGTGCAGCGACAAGTGCCGAAAAGCACAGGCGCTTCAAAACAAGCGGGAATTTGACGAGAGGTCAAGAGAAAATAACTATGACCTGCTTTATAAAAATGAATGCCAGAACTGGCGCAACAAAATAAACCGGGTAAAAAATACCGCAGGCTTTCCGGCTGACCGTCTGGAAAAAATACAGGCTTCCTTTTCCGACTTTAAGAAAGAAGCCTTACAGAGAAAAAAGGCTGTAAAAACAGGAACGGCCAGCCCGAAAGAATTTACGGACTGGCTGTATCAGCAGAGTAATGTAATTGTTGAGCTGACCGAGATATGAAAAACTTTCTATCGTCAATTTCGCATTATTGCAATAACAGATTGCTTCTTCCATGAATGGTAATATTATCATCAAACTTTTGGAAGAACTATAAATGTCCGAGGTGCCTTTGATTTCGACAAAAAAACAGGCTGAATTGTTACAAAGCTCGGACATTTCAAAAATTTTTTGAGAAATGGCGAAAAAAGCGGGGCAGCACACGCCGCCCCGCCGATCCCATACGGTTATTCCATCGCCCGCATTTGTTCGATCAGGGATTGCTTTTTCTGTCTGCGGATTGTCCATACAGACAAGATCAGTTCCATTCCGAACAATACCAGAATGAACAGTCCCATTTCCAAAACCGGGAATTTGTAAGGCACTACATTTCCGGCAAAAGCTCCTATACTCATTTTTCTGCAAGCAAAGATGGAAGCCGGAAGCCCAACGATCAGCGTCGCCAATGTTGCAAAGAGCGCATAGCACAGCCCCTCACAGATGTTCATTTCACATAGCTGTTTTTGTGTTAGGCCGATAGAACGCAGAATACTGTTTTCCTGCTTTCGGGCTATCTGGTTAGAGAGTGTCGTGTTAATCAGGTTGATAACGCCAAAGAGAAATACCAGCCATGACAGTACCTCCATACTGCCAAACGCAAAAGAATTTGTCATTTCTTCATATTCAATCACTGTATTGATTTCATCTAAGGCAATATTACTATGGCTGGCAACAATATTTTTCAATTCAGCTCCCACATAGTCCGTTTTTTTAGGGTCATTTACAATGCTCCATGAATAGTCAAAAGAGGTGATTTCCGGGTGCAGTTCGTGGAACAACGCTTCTGGTGCAAAAAGAGTTGCCCCATCTAAGTGCATCCTGCCATGTCCTGAATATACCTTTGCAGGAGCGTATAACCCCGATATGGTAACAGAAACGGATGGCTGTTCTTCTCCCAAAGAGATCTCAACCGTTGAACCAACACCCATATCCTCATTCTGCTTTAGCACATTATAGTCAATTACAATACTACGGGAATCTGTTGGCATGGTTCCCTCTGTCAGAGCCGCTTCAACTACCGCATAATTCTGGTCGGTCAGCATATCGCACATACCACCAGCTTGATGAATCTCTGTTTTATAAGTTGCATGGAGAGATTGCCTGCTTGGAATTATATCTGTAACGCCATCAATAGATAAGATTTCCTGCTTTAATTCCTCATTCAATGGATTTCCCGCTGCCATAACCTTTTCTTCTGTCATTTCAGAATCCAAATAAATTTTATAGTCGCCGTCTGGGAAAAACTGTCTTGCAAGCGCCTCTGGTGAGCGCAGCAAAACAATGGAGGATACCACAAGCAGGATAATTCCGCCCAAACTCAATGAGGCTACAATAGCAACGGTCTTTTTTCGGTCACGCCTAAAATTTGCAATTCCCATTGAAACAGGATTGAGCTTGATATTCTTTTTCCGGCTGCGGATGTCCTTTTGCGCCGGGGTAAAATGGACGGCTTCAATGGGGGAAATCCCTGCCGCAATTTTCACCGGCTTACGGATGGAAACAGATACCATGATCCAACTGCTTATAAGCGTTAAAATAACCGTTGCCACATAGGAAACAGCGTTAAAACCCTTGGAAAACAGGAGGAAACCGCCGCATACGCCCAGCACTGTGCCAATCAGAATCCCGATACTGCCGAGTTTGCGTCCCTCGTTCTTTACAATCCGCTTGATTTGCTTTGGTGTCGCACCAATCGTCCGAAGCTGCCCGTAGCTTTGGATTTTGTCATTGATGGAGATACGGAAGATACTCTGGATCACAATATAGCCACCAATCAGAACAAGGGCAATCACACCTGCCATCAGTGCAAAATCAAAGGATTTAGAAGCATAGGCAAAATACTTACTGTTCATTTTGGGCATAGGAAGCTGATATTCCTCTGCAATCTCCCTGCAATAAGAGGTCATCAGCTCCTCACCCAACTGATCGCTGTTTTTGAAATGGGCATAGGCGCGATAGCCAGCCGGGTCAAACCCATTCCATTCTGTTAGGGCAGCTTTGGAAAGAATGATCGCGCAGGTATTCGCTTCCTTTTCATTTACACTGTTCATAATGCCGGTAACGACATAATCACCATGAAAACTCTCGGTGTCTAAGGTCACAGTGTCCCCGATCTTGGCATTGTTTCCATAGGTGGAAAGAAAGTATTTGCTTACGACAATTTCATTTGCTTTTTCAGGAACCCGGCCCTCTAATAACTCCATCTGCGCCTTGGTAATCTCCATCATTTGTGTGTCACAATACACATAGGACGCATGATAGCCCTGTTCTGAAAGTTCCTCACCGAGCATATAGTAGCCGCCTACACGCTCAAACTCCGGCAGTCCTTTCAGGGTTTCAATGTCGTTTTCCTCCACGCCCAGCCAGACCGCCTCATAAGTATCGACAACCTGATTGCGCTGCATTTGTGTCAGGGAGGTAGACACAATTCCCGTAAAGCAGATTAGAAACGCCGCCAGTGCAACGGCAATCACCACCATCAGATTCCGGCGCTTCTCGCTTTGCAAACTTTTCTTTGCCAGCTTCTTTGTAATGGCGCTGGTATCATTCTCAAAAGGCCA